>NZ_JBIBHU010000011.1:0-121743 GCF_042957205.1 Kitasatospora sp. NPDC008115
ATGTCGCAATCCACACCGAGCCAGAAGGCCCTCACTCATTTCAAGATCACCACACCGTGAACCCCGTCACCAACCTCCGTGGTCAGTACAGCTAGCGCACCCAGTCGCGCCGGTAGTCGGCCCAGTTCTGCTCGGTGGCGGCGAAGTCCACGTACAGTCCGACGCCGAAGTTCCGCCGGTGCAGGTCGTAGCGCCCCAGGCCCAGCCGGATGCCCCGGATGCCGGCGGTCACCGTCTCGGCGCCGCCCCAGTGGCCCCACTTGTCCTCCCAGTAGAACGGCAGGCCCATCAGCAGGTCGACGTCCTGCGGGGTGGCCTCCAGGGCGAGTTCGGTCTGGTAGGCGTTGAAGGCGCCGTAGAACCCCTCGGTGGGCATGCTGGAGTCGTAGGTCATCACCGCGACCTGGTCGACCCGGCGGGCGGTGGCCGCGAAGTACGCCTGGTCCCACCACTTGCCGTGGCCGGTGAGCGCGATGCCCACGTTGTGCTGGTAGGGCAGCGGGTCGATCTGCGGGACGGCCGCCGAGAGCACGGCGCCGCGCCCGGCGGTGACCGGGCGGACCGCGTCGAGCAGCGCCAGCCAGCCCTTCGAGCCGGGCCGGATCGGCTCCATGTCGAAGTGCACGCCGTCGAAGCCGAGGTCCAGCACCTGGCCGGCCGAGGCGGTGACCCGCCCGCGGGTGGCGGCGTCCTCCAGATCGAGGGCGTCCTTCTCCGGCTTCACCTCGTCGCCCAGCCAGCTCTGCACCCGGACGCCGGGCAGCGCCCGGTGCGCGGCCTCGGTGAACCAGCGGGCGCGGGGGTGCACGGAGGGCGGCAGCGAGCCGTCGTGCTCCAGCGGGCCGGTGTGCACGTACAGGTCGCGGATGCCGGTGCCGGCCAGCCGCCGGGCGAGCGCGGCGATGTCGGCGTCACCCTTCCGGCCGTCGACCCAGGCGTGGCCCAGCCAGACCGCGTCGCGGCCCCGGGTGCGGGCCTCGGGGGAGGGGTCGCCGACGTACTGCAGCCGCAGCGCCAGCGCCGCCGAGCCGACCGGAACGATCACCACGGCGAGGGCCGCACCCAGCACCACCAGGGCCTTCCGCCACCGGGACCAGCCGCGCCAGCGCGCCCGCAGCGCCCCCGCCCGGGCCCCCGTCCACCGCCGCGCCCCGCGCGCCGCGTCTCGAATGCGTGTCCGCAATGCGGTCATGCCGCAGGCTCCCCCCTGATGGCCGAACGATCAGGATACGGAACAGGTGGTCACCTCCGGCCGGGGGCCCGATACCCTGGCCACGTGCGTCCCCGATTCAGCGGGTTCGCAAAGCCGACAGCCGTCGCACCCAGGGAGAAGCCCCATGGCCACTGCAGCCACCCCGTCCGTCACCCAGCAGAGCCGCGCGAACGCGCTGCGCGAAGCGCTCGCCACCCGAGTGGTGGTGGCCGACGGAGCGATGGGAACCATGCTCCAGGCACAGGACCCCACGCTGGAGGACTTCCAGAACCTGGAGGGCTGCAACGAGGTCCTCAACCTGACCCGGCCCGACATCGTCCGCTCCGTGCACGACGCCTACTTCGCGGTCGGCGTGGACTGCGTGGAGACCAACACCTTCGGCGCCAACCACTCCGCGCTCGGCGAGTACGAGATCTCCGAGCGGGTCTTCGAGCTCTCCGAGGCCGGCGCCCGGCTGGCCCGCGAGGCCGCCGACGCGCACGCCGCCGAGGACGGCCGCCAGCGCTGGGTGCTCGGCTCGATCGGCCCCGGCACCAAGCTGCCGACCCTCGGCCACGCCCCGTACGAGACGCTGCGCGAGGGCTTCCGGCAGAACGCGGCCGGCCTGATCGCCGGCGGCGCGGACGCCCTGCTGGTGGAGACCAGCCAGGACCTGCTGCAGACCAAGGCCGCGGTCCTGGGCTCGAAGCAGGCGCTGGCCGAGGCGGGCGTGGACCTGCCGGTGCTGGTCCAGGTGACCGTGGAGACCACCGGCACCATGCTGCTCGGCTCGGAGATCGGCGCCGCGCTGACCGCCCTGGAGCCGCTGGGCGTCGACTACATCGGCCTGAACTGCGCCACCGGCCCGGCCGAGATGAGCGAGCACCTGCGCTACCTGGCGAAGAACGCCCGGATCGGCCTGTCCTGCATGCCGAACGCCGGTCTGCCGGTGCTGGGCAAGGACGGCGCGCACTACCCGCTGAGCCCGGCCGAGCTGGCCGACGCGCACGACGTCTTCACCCGCGAGTACGGGCTGTCGCTGGTCGGCGGCTGCTGCGGCACCACGCCCGAGCACCTGCGCCAGGTGGTCGAGCGGGTGCAGGGCCGCCCGGTGGCGCCGCGCGACCCGCGCCCGGAGCCGGCCGCGGCCTCGCTGTACCAGTCGGTGCCGTTCCGCCAGGACACCTCGTACCTGGCGATCGGCGAGCGCACCAACGCCAACGGCTCCAAGAAGTTCCGCGAGTCGATGCTGGCCGGCGACTGGCAGGCCTGCGTGGAGATCGCCCGCGACCAGATCCGCGACGGCTCCCACCTGCTGGACCTGTGCGTGGACTACGTCGGCCGCGACGGCGTCGCCGACATGAAGGAGGTCGCCGGCCGGCTGGCGACCGCCTCGACCCTGCCGATCGTGCTGGACTCCACCGAGCCGGAGGTGCTGCGGGCGGGCCTGGAGGCGCTCGGCGGCCGGGCGGTGCTCAACTCGGTCAACTACGAGGACGGCAACGCCCCGGAGTCGCGCTTCGGCCGGATCGCCTCGCTGGCCCGCGAGCACGGCGCCGGCCTGATCGCGCTCACCATCGACGAGGAGGGCCAGGCCCGCACCGCCGACAAGAAGGTGGAGATCGCCGAGCGGCTGATCGCCGAGCTCACCGCGGACTACGGCATCGACGAGGGCTCGATCCTGGTCGACTGCCTGACCTTCACCCTGGCCACCGGCCAGGAGGAGTCCCGCCGGGACGGCATCGAGACCGTCGAGGCGATCCGCGAGCTGAAGCGCCGCCGCCCGGCGGTGCAGACCACGCTGGGCCTGTCCAACATCTCCTTCGGCCTCAACCCGGCCGCCCGGGTCGTCCTCAACTCGGTCTTCCTGCACGAGTGCGTGGAGGCCGGCCTGGACTCGGCGATCGTGCACGCCTCCAAGATCCTGCCGATCTCGCGGATCCCGGAGGAGCAGCGCGAGGCCGCCCTCGACCTGGTCTACGACCGCCGCCGGGAGGGCTACGACCCGCTGCAGCGCCTGCTGGAGCTGTTCGAGGGCGTCTCCTCGGCCTCGGTCAAGGCCTCCAAGGCGGAGGAGCTGGCGGCGCTGCCGCTGGACGAGCGCCTCCAGCGCCGGATCATCGACGGTGAGCGGGGCGGCCTGGAGGCCGACCTGGACCAGGCGCTGGCGGCCCGTCCGGCGCTGGAGATCATCAACGACACCCTGCTGTCCGGCATGAAGGTGGTCGGCGAGCTGTTCGGCTCCGGCCAGATGCAGCTGCCGTTCGTGCTCCAGTCCGCCGAGGTGATGAAGACCGCGGTGGCGCACCTGGAGCCGCACATGGAGAAGTCCGACGCGGAGGGCAAGGGCACCATCGTGCTGGCCACCGTGAAGGGCGACGTCCACGACATCGGCAAGAACCTGGTCGACATCATCCTGTCCAACAACGGCTACAACGTCGTCAACCTGGGCATCAAGCAGCCGGTCTCGGCGATCCTGGACGCCGCCCAGGAGCACCGGGCGGACGTCATCGGGATGTCCGGCCTGCTGGTCAAGTCCACCGTGATCATGAAGGAGAACCTGGAGGAGCTGAACCAGCGCAAGCTGGCGGCGCAGTTCCCGGTGATCCTCGGCGGCGCCGCGCTGACCCGCGCCTACGTCGAGCAGGACCTGCACGAGATCTACGAGGGCGAGGTCCGCTACGCCCGGGACGCCTTCGAGGGCCTGCGACTGATGGACGCGCTGATCGCGGTCAAGCGCGGTGTGCCGGGCGCGGTGCTGCCGGAGCTCAAGCAGCGCCGGCACGCCCGGGTCGAGGTCGAGGAGCCGGAGGAGGTCAACCTCGGCCAGATCCGCTCCGACGTGGCGGTGGACAACCGGGTGCCGTCCCCGCCGTTCTGGGGCGACCGGATCGTCAAGGGCGTGCCGTTCGCCGACTACGCCTCCTGGCTGGACGAGGACGCGCTGTTCAAGGGCCAGTGGGGCCTGAAGGCCGCTCGCAACGGCGAGGGCCCGTCCTACGAGGAGCTGGTGGAGACCGAGGGCCGGCCGCGGCTGCGGATGTGGCTGGACCGGCTGCAGACCGAGGGCTGGCTGGAGGCGGCCGTGGTCTACGGCTTCTACCCGGCCAACTCCAAGGGCGACGACCTGATCGTCTTCCACGAGGACGGCACCGAGCGGACCCGCTTCACCTTCCCGCGCCAGCGCCGGGGGCGGCGGCTGTGCCTGGCGGACTTCTTCCGCCCGGAGGAGTCCGGGGTGCGCGACGTGCTCGGCCTCCAGGTGGTCACCATGGGCAACCGGATCTCCGAGGCGGCCAACGAGCTGTTCGCCGACAACTCCTACCGCGACTACCTGGAGCTGCACGGCCTGTCCGTCCAGCTGGCCGAGGCACTGGCCGAGTTCTGGCACGCCCGGGTCCGCTACGAGTTGGGCTTCGGCGACGAGGACCCGCAGGACGTCAAGGACATGTTCGCGCTCAAGTACCGCGGCGCCCGGTTCTCGCTCGGCTACGGGGCCTGCCCGGAGCTGGAGGACCGCGCCAAGATCGCCGAGCTGCTGAAGCCCGAGCGGATCGGCGTGGTGCTCTCCGAGGAGTTCCAGCTGCACCCCGAGCAGTCCACCGACGCGATCGTGATCCACCACCCGGAGGCGAAGTACTTCAACGCCCGGTAACGCCCGGGTTGCGCAACGTTCGCCCGATCCGGGCGACCCGGGCGTATCCTTGATGATCCTGAACGGGCCGGTCCGCTCACATGCGGGCCGGCCCGTGCCATCCCCGGGGCCGATCCGGGCACGGACGGAAGGATCCCGCCATGACCACCATCTCCACCGCCACGCAGACCCTCGGCGGCGACGACGACCGGGGCCTCCAGGCGGTGCTGCTGGACATGGACGGGACGCTGGTCGACACCGAGGACTTCTGGTGGCAGGCCGAGGTCACCCTCTTCGCCGACCTGGGCTACCAGCTGAGCGCCGACGACCGCGCCCATGTGGTCGGCGGCCCGATGACCCGGGTGATCGACCACCTGCTGAGCAGCACCGGCGTGGACCTGTCGCCGGCCGACCTGACCGTGCTGATCAACCAGCGTTTCGTCGACCTGCTGGACGGCGGGGTGCCGCTGATGCCGGGCGCCGAGCGGCTGCTCAACACGCTGGCCGCGCACGGCGTGCCGGCCGCGCTGGTGTCCGCCTCGCACCGGCACATCATCGACATCGTGCTCCGCTCGCTGGGCGCCGAGCACTTCGCGTTCTCGGTCGCGGGGGACGAGGTGCCGCGCACCAAGCCGCACCCGGACCCGTACCTGGAGGCGGCCCGCCGGCTGGGCGCCGACCCGGCCCGCTGCGTGGTGGTGGAGGACGCGCCGACCGGGGTGCGCGCCGCCGAGGCGGCCGGCTGCCCGGTGATCGCGGTGCCCTCGGTGGCGCCGATCGAGCCTGCGCCCGGGCGGCTGGTGCTCCCCTCGCTGGAGCACGTCGATCTGGAGCTGCTGCGCTCCCTGGTGGCCTCGCGAGTGTGATTGTCGTCTCATTGCGGAGCGGCGGTACCGACCGGTAAGCGGGCCCGACGGGCCGGTCCGGGGGAGCGTCCCGGGAGAAAACGGGCATTGCCTGACAACTCTTCGGACAGGCCTGACCAGAGCCCGTCACCGTGTCCCAACCGTCACCTGTGCGGGTGGCGGGGGTGTGTGTTCGATATGGCACGCTACTCGGGTTCGTTCCACCCCCCGAGCCCAGGCACCGCCGCTGACGGGCACCCCCGTCGTGCCCGCGGTCGCAGCCGGACCGCACCCCCAGAAGGACGCGACCCGTGAAGACTTCAGCTGAACGACTGGCCGTGCTCGGCTGTGCCGGAATCGTCGCCGCCTCGGTGGCGGGCTGCGGCTCGGTCACCGAAGCCGTCAAGGGGGACGGCGACAAGGCCATCACCATGGGAACCACCGCGCTGACCACCGCCCTGGACCCGGCCATCGCCTACGACGCCGGCTCCTGGCTGCTGATGCGCAACACCTTCCAGTCGCTGCTCAGCTACCCGGCCGCCTCCAGTGCGCCCACCCCGGACGCCGCCCAGACCTGCGAGTTCACCGCCGGCGACGCCACCCAGTACCGCTGCACCCTCAAGAGCGGGCTGAAGTTCTCCAACGGCCACGCGCTCACCGCCGCCGACGTCGTCCACTCGGTCCAGCGCACCCTGAAGATCAACGACCCGGGCGGCCCGGCCGGCCTGCTCTCGTCGATCAAGTCCGTCGAGGCGACCAACGACCTGGAGGTGGTCTTCCACCTCAACCAGCCCGACGCCACCCTCCCGGCCAAGCTGGCCGGCCCGGCCGGCGCCATCGTCGACCAGGAGGTCTACCCGGTCGACAAGGCGGTGCCCAACGACAAGCAGGTCGGCTCCGGCCCGTACCGGATCGACTCGGTCGAGGCGATGGCCAAGGGCGGCCCGGCGAAGGTCGTGCTGCTGCCCAACGACAAGTACACCGGCGACGCCAAGCTGCGGAACAAGAAGTTCACGCTGCGCTACTTCGACAAGCCGGCCGACCTCAAGTCCGCGCTCGACAGCGGCGAGGTCGACCTCGCCGACAACAGCCTGGAGCCGAACACCGCCGCCCAGATCCTCTCCGACCAGCAGGGCGGCAAGACCGACCTGCGCGTCGTCGAGGGCGACAGCAACGACACCCGCTACCTGGTCTTCAACACCAAGGACGCCACCGCCGGCAACCTCGCCGTCCGCCAGGCCGCCGCCCAGCTGATCGACCGCAAGGCGCTGGCCCGCGACGTCTTCGCGCGCACCGTCCAGCCGCTGTACTCGATGGTCCCGGCCGGCGTCACCGGCCACAGCAACGCCTTCTTCGACCGCTACGGCGACCAGGACGTCGCCAAGGCCAAGGCGATCCTCACCGCCGCCAAGGTGCCGACCCCGGTCAAGCTCACCCTCACCTGGTCGCGCTCGCGCGCCGAGGCCGCCGAGTCCGAGGCGCTGAAGAAGCAGCTGGAGGCCGGCGGGCTGTTCCAGATCACCGTCCAGCAGGAGCCGGACTGGGACACCTACAAGAAGGGCTGGAACGAGGCCAAGTACCAGCTGTACACGATCGGCTGGTTCGCGGACTACCCGGACCCGGACAACTACGTCGCCCCGCTGATCGTCGACGGCGGCGCCTACCACCACGGCTGGGACGACCCGCAGATCAGCCAGAAGCTGGTGCCCGAGACCCTCAAGCAGACCGACCGGGCCACCGCGACCAACGCCTACACCCAGATCCAGAGCATCGTCGCCACCAACGCCCCGCTCATCCCGCTGTTCCAGAACAAGGCGTTCTTCACCTCCCGCTCCAACATCACCGGCGTGGAGTCCACCGTCGACACCACCGGCTTCTTCCGCTTCTGGGAGATCGGCCGCTCCGGCAAGTAGCCCCCGCCGCACGCACCGCGGCCCGCCCGCCCCGCCCGGCCCCGGCCGGGGGAGCGGACGGGCCGCCGTCCGTCGCGCGGCCGCCTACAGCGCGCCCGGGCGCACCAGCCCGCTCTCGTAGGCGTACACCGCCGCCTGCACCCGGTCGCGCAGCTGCAGCTTGGTCAGCACATGGCCGACGTGCGTCTTCACCGTCGTCTCGCTGACGAACAGCTCCGCCGCGATCTCCGCGTTCGACAGCCCGCGCGCCACCAGCTTCAGCACCTCCAGCTCCCGCTCGGTCAGCGCGTTCAGCGCCTGCGGCGGCGCCTCCTCGCCCGACGGCAGCTTGGTGGCGTACATGTCCAGCAGCCGGCGGGTGATCGACGGCGCCAGCATCGCCGCGCCGTCCGCCACCACCCGGATCGCCTGCACCAGCTCCTCGGCCGGCACGTCCTTCAGCAGGAAGCCGCTCGCCCCCGCGCGCAGCGCCTCCACCACGTACTCGTCCAGGTCGAAGGTGGTCAGCACCAGCACCTTCGCCGGACCGTCCCGCCCCGGACCGGCGATCCGGCGGGTCGCCTCCACACCGTCCATCCGCGGCATCCGGATGTCCATCAGCACCACGTCGGGCTGCAGCGCCCGCACCTGGTCCAGCGCCTGCTGGCCGTCGCCGGCCTCACCGACCACCACCAGGTCGGACTCGGCCTCCAGGATCATCCGGAAACCGGTGCGCAGCAGCGGCTGGTCGTCGACCAGCAGCACTCGGATCGTCACCTAGGACTCCTCGCTCATGGGATCCCCCGTGGGATCGCCCTCGTCGGACGTACGCGCCAGCGGCAGCGGGTACGGCGGGGGCGTGCCGCCGAACTCCGGACAGCTGGCCTGGTGGTCGCACCAGTCGCAGAGCCGGTTGCGGGTCGCGGGGAAGTCGCCGGTCGCGACCGCCCGGCTGATCCGCTCCCACAGCGCCAGCAGCTTGCGCTCCACCGCGAGCAGGTCCGCCTCGTCCGGGTCGTAGCTCACCACGTCCCCGCCGCCGCCCAGGTAGACCAGCTGCAGCCGCTTGGGGATCACGCCCTTCCAGCGCCAGACCACCAGCGCGTAGAACTTCATCTGGAACATCGCCTTGCCCTCGAAATCCCGCGAGGGCGCCCGGCCGGTCTTGTAGTCCACCAGCCGGACCTCACCGGTCGGCGCGACGTCCACCCGGTCGATGTAGCCGCGCAGCAGCAGCCCCGACTCCAGCGCCGTCTCCACGTACAGCTCGCGCTCCACCGGGTGCAGCCGGGTCGGGTCCTCCAGCCGGAACCACTGCGCGACCAGCTTCTCCGCGTCCGCCAGCCAGCGGGTCAGCGCCGCGCCGTCCGGGTCCTCCGGGAACAGCCCGGCCAGCTCCGGACGCTCGCCCAGCAGCCGCTCCCACTGCGGGCGCAGCAGCCCCAGCGCCCGCTCCGGCGTCCGGTCGCCCGCCGGCGAGTCGAACAGCCGCTCCAGCACCGCGTGCACCAGGGTGCCCCGGGTCGCCGCCGAGCTCGGCGGCTCCGGCAGCCGGTCGATCACCCGCAGCCGGTACAGCAACGGGCAGGTGAGGAAATCGCCGGCGCGCGACGGGGACAGCCCGGTCGGGGCCGCCGCCGGACGGGGCACGGCCGCGGCGGGGCCACTGGTCTCGGTCTGCTGCATACCCCAGACCCTATTGCCCTGCGCTGTCATCCCGCTGCCACGGTGCTGCCGCAACAGGGCCGCCACTGGGTATGAAGGCAGTGGGAAGGCGAGGGGCGAGCGCGGCACGGCCACCCCGATCACGTAGCGTGGGCGCACCGGCGCCGACGGACGAAGGGAACACGGTGAGCGACTCCAGGGGGCGACAGACCTCCGACCAGCCACCGCACGACGGCGACAGCCGGCCCGGGCCCACACCGCCCCGCGAGCCGGAACCCCGCGGCGGCATCCTGATGGGCCGCCCCTTCGGCGTGCCGATCTACGTCACCCCGTCCTGGTTCATCATCGCCGCCCTCATCACCTGGGTCTTCGGCGGCCAGCTCGACCGGGTGCTGCCCGAGCTCGGCGGCGCCCGCTACCTGGTCGCGTTCTCCTTCGCCGTCGCCTTCTACGGCTCGGTGCTGGTCCACGAACTCGCCCACACCCTGGTCGCCCTGCGCTACAAGCTCGGCGTGCGCCGCATCCAGCTCCAGTTCTTCGGCGGCGTCTCGGAGATCGAGAACGAGGCCGAACGCCCCTGGCGCGAGTTCTGGCTCGCCTTCGTCGGCCCGCTGCTCTCCCTCGTCCTCGGCGGCGTCTTCTACCTCGCCCTCCAGGCCGTCGAGACCTCCACCGTCCCCGGCGTGCTGCTCACCGGCCTGATGGTCTCCAACCTCGTCGTCGCCGCCTTCAACCTGCTGCCCGGCCTGCCGCTGGACGGCGGGCGGATGCTGCGCGCCGTCGTCTGGGCCGTCACCGGCCGCCCGATGGCCGGCACCGTCGCCGCCGCCTGGGCCGGACGCGCGCTCGCCGTCGCCGTCCTCGTCGGCCTGCCGCTGATCAGCTCCGCCCGCGCGCTCGAACGCAGCCGCACCGACACCCTGGTCGACGCCGTCCTCGCCGCCGTGCTCGCCGCCATCATCTGGAACGGCGCCACCGGCGCGCTGCGCAACGCCCGGCTCAAGGAGGTCCTGCCCGGCCTGCGGCTGCGCGACCTCGCCCGCCGGGCCGTCGAGGTCACCGCCGACACCCCGCTCGGCGAGGCCATGCGGCGTGCCCGCGAGGCCCAGGCCGGCGCCGTCGTGGTCGTCGACGGCCGCGGCGAGCCGATCGCCCTCGTCCGCGAGGCCGCCGTCCGCGCCGTCCCCGAGCACCGCCGCCCCTGGGTCGCCGTCGGCCCGCTCGCCCGCGACCTCGAACCCGGACTGCGGCTCTCCGCCGACCTGGCCGGCGAGGACCTGCTGCGCGCCGTGCGGGCCACCCCCGCCGGCGAGTACCTGGTCGTCGAGGAGGACGGCCGGATGTACGGCGTCGCCGCCCTCACCGACATCGAACAGCGGCTGACCGCCGCCGTCACCGGGCGCTGAAAGGATCACCTGGTAAGCCGGACGGTCCGCTTCCCTTAGGATTGTCCGCATGTCCGAACCGACCGGTGCCACCCGCCGACGCGGGCCCTTCCAGGTCGGGGACCAGGTCCAGCTGACCGACCCCAAGGGCCGCCACTACACGTTCACGCTCCAGGCCGGGAACCAGTTCCACACCCACAAGGGTGCGTTCCCCCACGACGAGCTGATCGGCGCACCCGAGGGCACGGTCGTGCGCACCACGGGGAACGTCCCGTACCTCGCGCTGCGCCCCCTGCTCCCCGACTACGTCCTGTCCATGCCGCGCGGCGCGGCCGTGATCTACCCCAAGGACGCGGGGCAGATCCTGGCCATGGCCGACATCTTCGCCGGCGCCCGCGTGGTCGAGGCCGGCGTCGGCTCCGGCGCGCTCTCCACCTATCTGCTGCGCGCCGTCGGCGACACCGGCATGCTCGCCTCCTACGAGCGCCGCCAGGACTTCGCCGACATCGCGAAGGGCAACGTCGAGCGCTACTTCGGCGGGCCCCACCCGGCGTGGAAGCTCACCGTCGGCGACCTCCAGGACAACCTGGTCGAGACCGACGTCGACCGCGTCATCCTCGACATGCTCGCCCCCTGGGAGTGCCTGGACGTCGCCTCCGAGGCACTCGTCCCCGGCGGCCTCATCTGCTGCTACGTGGCCACCACCACGCAGATGTCCAGGACCGTCGAGGCGCTGCGCGAGCACGGCACCTTCACCGAGCCGCAGGCCTGGGAGACCATGGTCCGCACCTGGCACCTGGAGGGCCTGGCCGTCCGCCCGGACCACCGGATGATCGGCCACACCGGCTTCCTGCTCACCGCCCGCCGGCTCGCCGACGGCGTCGAGCCGCCGCTGCGCCGCCGCCGCCCGGCCAAGGGCGCCTACGGCGAGGACTACGACAACGGGGCGCCCGAGCCGACGCTCCAGGAGCGCGCGGCCGCCCGGGCCGCCGCCCGCTCCGAGGCCGCCGAGCAGACCGACCTCGGCTGAGCGGGTCCGCGGAGACCTTCGTGAGGGGTGGTACGGCGCGCCGTACCACCCCTCCCGCGTTCCCGCACACCCGCGCCACCGCGGCGCCCTCCCGGTGTGGGACGATGCTCGCTCACACAGACCACTGGAGGGGACGCCTGGTGGAGACCGCGGTCGGGACGACGGCTGGACAGCAGACCGCCGGGGGCCGCAGCGGCCCCCGGCACGGGCGCACCGCCCCCTGGCACTGGGCCGTGACGGTGGCCGGCTGCGCCGCCGTCGTGGCCGCCGCGCTCGCCGCGGCTCCCGCGAGCGGCGCCCCCGGGCCCGTGCGGCCCACCCCCAAGGCCCTCCCCGCGGCCGCCGCCCCCGACCCGGCGAAGGCCGAACTCCCGCTCGACTGCGGGCCGTTCCCGGTGACCGTGACCGTCAGCTTCGCCGCCGACCTCGGCGACGGCCGCCCCGGCACCGTCGCCGCCGCGCACTGCGCCGCCGAGAACGGCACCCCGCCCGACGCCGTCTACCTGCTCGGCCCCGGCACCGACGGGCGCCCGGCCGTCCTGGCCACCCTGGTCTCCGAACGCGAGAACCTCACCGTCAGCCGCCTCGCGCTGCGCTCCGACGGCACCATCACCGCCCACGCGCAGGGCTACTCCGACGACGAGGTGCCGCGGTTCGCGCCCGACATCTCGCTCGACCTCACCTGGACGCGCAAGGGCGGCGGCTGGGACCGTTCCCAGACCGCCGCCCCGCTGAGCATGACGTAGTCCGCCCGCTCGTCACTCCTGCCTACTCGGCGTCAGGCCCGTACACCTCGACGCCGTCCGCGGCCCGGCGCACGTGGATGCAGTCGCCGGGGCAGTCCTTCACCGAGTCCACGACGTCCTGAAGCAGCGTCAGCGGAACCCGCACCGTCTCACCGGGCTGCTGGCGCAACTCGTCGTCCTCGCCCTTCACATAGGCGAGGCCGTCGATGTCCAGCTCGAAGACCTCCGGCGCGTACTGCGCGCAGATGCCGTCGCCGGTGCACAGATCCTGGTCGATCCACACCTCCAGCGGCTCCGCGCCCGCCGTCGACTCGCTCACCGACATGATGATTGTCCGCCGTTTCTGTCCCGGGACGCCCCGTCCTGGGGCATTCCCGCCATTCGTACAACGATCGGACCCCGTGCGTCGGTCGCGATCGGATATCGACTCGCTCGACGATACATCTGGTCCGCTTTGGCCCGTGCGCGGTGGGTATCCCCCTAGCAGAGGGGAAGCACGCGAGGGCGAAGATCGGACACGCCCGTTCCATCTTTCTTGATCTAGGGGTTTACGGACCCCTGGTCCCAGGTAGGGTCTGGAAGCGTCCAGCTCCCCGGAGGAGGTGAGGACCGTGGCAGCCCACGATGACGACTACAACCGCAGCACCGGCAGGCCCGCTCGTGGTTCCGACGAGGCCGCTCAGGTCTCGTACCTTGAGCAGGAAATCGCCGTGCTGCGCCGCAAGCTCGCCGACTCGCCGCGCAATTCGAGAATCCTCGAAGAGCGGATCGTCGAGCTCCAGACCAACCTGGCCGGCGTGACCGCCCAGAACGAACGGCTCGCCTCCACCCTGCGCGAGGCCCGCGACCAGATCGTGGCCCTCAAGGAGGAAGTGGACCGGCTGGCACAGCCCCCGGCCGGATTCGGTGTCTTCCTCAGCCCCAACGAGGACGGCACCGCCGACATCTTCACCGGGGGGCGCAAGCTCCGCGTGAACGTCAGCCCCAACGTCGACCTCGACGAGCTGCGGCGCGGCCAGGAGGTGATGCTCAACGAGGCCCTCAACATCGTGGACGCGATGGCCTTCGAGCGCATCGGCGACCTCGTCACCCTCAAGGAGGTCCTGGAGGACGGCGAGCGGGCCCTGGTCATCGGCCACACCGACGAGGAGCGGGTGGTCCGCCTCGCCGAACCGCTGCGCGAGATCACCCTCCGGGCGGGGGACGCCCTGCTGCTGGAACCGCGTTCCGGCTACGTGTACGAGGTCGTGCCGAAGGCCGAGGTCGAGGAGCTGGTCCTCGAGGAGGTCCCGGACATCGACTACCGCCAGATCGGCGGCCTGGCCAACCAGATCGAGCTGATCCGCGACGCGGTCGAGCTGCCCTACCTGCACGCCGAGCTCTTCAAGGAGTACGAGCTGCGCCCGCCCAAGGGCGTTCTGCTCTACGGCCCGCCCGGCTGCGGCAAGACGCTGATCGCCAAGGCCGTGGCGAACTCGCTGGCCAAGAAGGTCGCCGAGGTCACCGGCCAGCCCCAGGGGAAGAGCTACTTCCTCAACATCAAGGGCCCCGAGCTGCTCAACAAGTACGTCGGCGAGACCGAGCGGCAGATCCGCCTGGTCTTCCAGCGGGCCCGGGAGAAGGCCGGCGAGGGCACCCCCGTGATCGTCTTCTTCGACGAGATGGAGTCGCTCTTCCGCACCCGCGGCTCCGGCGTCAGCTCGGACGTCGAGAACACCATCGTCCCCCAGCTGCTCGCCGAGATCGACGGCGTGGAGGGCCTGGAGAACGTCATCGTCATCGGCGCCTCCAACCGCGAGGACATGATCGACCCGGCGATCCTGCGGCCCGGCCGCCTGGACGTCAAGATCAAGATCGAGCGCCCGGACGCCGAGGCGGCCAAGGACATCTTCTCCAAGTACCTCAAGGACTCGCTGCCCTTCCACCCGGACGACGTCAAGGAGCACGACGGCTCCGTCGAGGCCACCGTGGCCGCGATGATCCAGTCGGTGGTGGAGCGGATGTACTCCGAGACCGAGGAGAACCGCTTCCTGGAGGTCACCTACGCCAACGGTGACAAGGAGGTCCTGTACTTCAAGGACTTCAACTCCGGCGCGATGATCCAGAACATCGTCGACCGGGCCAAGAAGATGGCCATCAAGGACTACCTCGACCACGGCCAGCGCGGCCTGCGGGTCTCCCACCTGCTCAACGCCTGCGTGGACGAGTTCAAGGAGAACGAGGACCTGCCGAACACCACCAACCCGGACGACTGGGCCCGGATCTCCGGCAAGAAGGGCGAGCGGATCGTCTTCATCCGCACCCTGGTCACGGGGAAGCAGGGCGCCGAGTCCGGCCGCTCCATCGACACTGTCGCCAACACCGGGCAGTACCTGTAACCGACCGGCTCCGGGCCTCCCGGAACGCACGCACCCCGTCCGGCTGTGGCGCCTCGCGGCCCCGCAGCCGGACGGCGCGTCTCGGGACCCGCCGGTCGGTACGGCGTTCTAGGCTCGACCCACCGTTCGCGGGCAGACGGCCGGCTTCGGTGTTGTTCAGCGGTACGTCAGCGTGGACCGCCCGCCGGGGGCGGCCCACCGGGCAAGGAGGGCCGCATGACCGTACGGCGCGTGATGGGCATCGAGACCGAGTACGGGATCTCCGTGCCCGGGCACCCCAACGCCAACGCCATGCTCACCTCGTCCCAGATCGTCAACGCGTACGCGGCGGCGATGCACCGGGCACGGCGGGCCCGCTGGGACTTCGAGGAGGAGAATCCGCTGCGCGACGCCCGGGGCTTCGACCTCGCACGGGACGTCGCCGACGCCAGCCAGCTGACCGACGAGGACATCGGCCTCGCCAACGTCATCCTCACCAACGGCGCGCGGTTCTACGTGGACCACGCGCACCCCGAGTACAGCTCGCCCGAGGTGACCAACCCGCGCGACGCCGTGCTCTGGGACAAGGCCGGCGAACGGATCATGGCGGCCGCCGCACAGCGCGCGCTGGAGCTGCCCAACGGGCAGAACATCCACCTCTACAAGAACAACACCGACAACAAGGGCGCCTCCTACGGCACCCACGAGAACTACCTGATGAAGCGGGCGACCCCGTTCGCCGACATCGTCCGCCACCTCACGCCGTTCTTCGTCTCCCGCCAGGTGGTCACCGGCGCCGGCCGGGTCGGCATCGGGCAGGACGGCTCCGCCCACGGCTTCCAGATCAGCCAGCGCGCCGACTTCTTCGAGGTCGAGGTCGGCCTGGAGACCACCCTCAAACGGCCGATCATCAACACCCGGGACGAACCGCACGCCGACGCCGAGAAGTACCGCCGGCTGCACGTGATCATCGGGGACGCCAACCTCTCCGAGATCTCCACCTACCTCAAGCTCGGCACCACCTCACTGGTCCTCGCCATGATCGAGGACGCCTTCATCACCTCCGACCTGGCCGTCGACCAGCCGGTGCGCACCCTGCACCGGATCTCCCACGACCCCACCCTCAAGCACCTGGTCACGCTGCGCAGCGGGCGCCGGCTCACCGCCGTCCAGCTCCAGCTGGAGTACTGCGAGCTGGCCCGCAAGTACGTCGAGGACCGCTTCGGCACCGACGCCGACGAGCAGACCGTGGACGTGCTGGCCCGCTGGGAGGACGTGCTGGGCCGCCTGGAGCGCGACCCGATGTCGCTCTCCCGCCAGCTGGACTGGATCGCCAAGCGGGAGATCCTGGAGGGCTACCGCAGCCGGGACGCCCTGGAGTGGGACAGCCCGCGGCTCCAGCTGGTCGACCTCCAGTACAGCGACGTACGGCCCGAGAAGGGCCTCTACAACCGCCTGGTGGCCCGTGGACGCTTCGACCGGCTGGTGACCGAGGAAGAGGTCGCCAGGGCCGTCACCAAGCCCCCGGAGGACACCCGGGCGTACTTCCGCGGGCGCTGCCTGGAGCAGTACGCCGAGCACGTTGCGGCGGCCTCCTGGGACTCGGTGATCTTCGACCTGCCGGGCCGTGACTCGTTGCAGCGGGTGCCCACCCTGGAGCCGCTGCGCGGCACCCGCAACCACGTCAAGGAGCTGCTGGACCGCTGCCGCACGGCGGAGGACCTGCTCCGGGTGCTCTCCGGGGGGTAGCCGGGTAACTTTCCGATCACCACGGGTGAACGCCGGACAAATGGGAATCATCCGGGGAGGCGGCGGACGTTGGACTGGAAGCGCCACCGGCAAACCGGAAGCGGGTTGTCGCACCTTGTGTATAGGGTCGGTGCAGCAAGCAACGACCAAACCGTGCCAGACGATCGAGCATCGAGCGGGGTGAGGTAAATGGCGAGCAAGGACACCGGCGGCGGCCAGCAGCGGGCGAACCGCTCCTCCGAGGAGGTCGAGGAGCAGGCCGCGGAAGCGCAGAATTCGGAAGACCTCAAGGAACGCCAGGAAAAGCTGAGCGACGACGTCGACGCGGTTCTGGACGAAATCGACGAGGTCCTGGAATCGAACGCCGAGGATTTCGTGCGCCAGTTCGTGCAAAAGGGCGGACAGTAGTCCCGGTCGAATCCGGGCGGTCGCCCGGCGGCATTCCGGGAATTCACGGTTGCGACCGATGACGGCGGACGGGCGGCGGGAGCCGTCCGTCCGCCCGGTCCGGCCCTCCGCCGTGCTGGACAGTGATCGTCCGGCCGGTAGGGTGCGGGCAGTGCGCGCTTCAAGCTACCTGGAAGGAATCGTGTGGAAGCCAACACTCGTGGCACCGGGCGTCTACCGGCTGCCTTCCTGACCCCGGGGTCCTCGTCGTTCCTCGACTTCCTGGAGACCCACCGCCCCGAGCTGATCCCCGGCCGGCGCAGGCTGCCCGAGGGCGTCATCGAGGCCCCGCACGGCACGACCATCGTCGCCGCGGTCTTCGACGGCGGCGTGGTCCTCGCCGGCGACCGCCGCGCGACCATGGGCAACGTGATCGCCCAGCGGGACATGGAGAAGGTGTTCCCGGCGGACGAGTACAGCGCGGTCGGCGTCGCCGGCACCGCCGGCCTCGCCATCGAGATGGTCCGGATGTTCCAGCTGGAACTGGAGCACTACGAGAAGATCGAGGGCACCGTGCTCTCCCTGGAGGGCAAGGCCAACCGGCTCACCACCATGATCCGGGGCAACCTCGGCATGGCGATGCAGGGCCTCGCGGTGGTCCCGATGTTCGCCGGCTACGACCTCGACCTCGGCCGCGGCCGGATCTTCACCTACGACGTCACCGGCGGCCGCTCCGAGGAGCGCGGCTTCGCCGCCACCGGCTCCGGCTCGGTCTTCGCCCGCGGCTCGATGAAGAAGCTCCACCGCGACGACCTGAGCGCCGAGCAGGCCTCCACCATGGTCGTCCAGGCCCTCTACGACGCGGCCGACGACGACTCCGCCACCGGCGGGCCGGACCTCGCCCGCAAGATCTTCCCGATCGTCTCGCTGATCACCGAGGACGGCTTCCGCCGGCTCACCGAGGCCGAGGTCGCCGAGATCGCCGTCTCCATCACCGACCAGCGCCTGGCCCACCCCAACGGGCCGCAGGCCCCGCTGCTCTAGCCATCAACTGAGGAAGGAAGGGGCCGCCGGTGTCGACACCGTTCTACGTCTCCCCCCAGCAGGCCATGGCGGACCGCGCGGAGTACGCCCGCAAGGGCATCGCGCGCGGTCGCAGCGTGGTCGTGCTCACCTACGCCGACGGCATCGTCTTCGTCGCCGAGAACACCTCCCGGGCGCTGCACAAGGTGTCCGAGATCTACGACAAGATCGCCTTCGCGGCGGTCGGCCGGTACAACGAGTTCGAGAATCTGCGCATCGGCGGCGTCCGCTACGCCGACCTGCGCGGCTACACCTACGACCGGGCCGACGTCACCGCCCGGGGCCTGGCCAACGTCTACGCCCAGACGCTCGGCACCATCTTCTCCTCGGTCGGCGAGAAGCCCTACGAGGTCGAGCTGATCGTCGCCGAGGTCGGCCGCACCGGCGACGACGACCAGATCTACCGGCTGACGCCGGACGGCTCGGTCGTCGACGAGAAGAACTACGTGGTGGTCGGCGGCAACGCCGACTCGATCGGCAACTTCCTCGGCCAGCGGCACCGCGCCGGCTTCTCGCTCACCGAGGCGGTCAAGGTCGCCGTGGACTCGCTCGCCCGCGACCCCAACGGCGGCAGCCCGCGCACCCTCACCCCCGACCAGCTGGAGGTGGCGGTCCTGGACCGCCAGCGCTTCCAGCAGCGCAAGTTCAAGCGGATCCTGGGCGGCCAGCTCGCCCGGCTGCTCGACGGCGACGAGTCCGCCGAGTCGGACGACTCCGACGACACCGGCGGGAAGAACGGATCGGACGGAACGAACGGGACGGAGAAGCCGGCGGCCACCCCGCCCGGCGACTCCGACCAGTAGTGCCCCACGGGGTCCCGCGCGGCGGCCGGCGACGGCGGCCGCACGGGACCCCGGTGCCCCTGCGGCGGCCCGGACGGGCTTTCGCGGAGGCGGTTTCGGACAGCTCCCATCAGAGAATGGATGGCCCATGGACCGCCGAATTTTCGGGCTGGAGAACGAGTACGGCGTCACCTGCACGTTCCGCGGACAGCGCAGGCTGTCCCCGGACGAGGTCGCCCGCTACCTCTTCCGCCGCGTAGTCTCCTGGGGCCGCAGCAGCAACGTGTTCCTGCGCAACGGTGCCCGCCTCTACCTCGACGTGGGCTCCCACCCCGAGTACGCCACCCCCGAGTGCGACGACGTCGTCGAGCTGGTGACGCACGACAAGGCGGGCGAACGCATCCTCGAAGGCCTGCTGGTCGACGCCGAGCGCCGGCTGCACGAGGAGGGCATCGCCGGGGACGTCTACCTCTTCAAGAACAACACCGACTCCGCCGGCAACTCCTACGGCTGCCACGAGAACTACCTGGTCGCCCGGCACGGCGAGTTCTCCCGGCTGGCCGACGTGCTCATCCCGTTCCTGGTGACCCGGCAGCTGATCTGCGGCGCCGGCAAGGTGCTGCAGACCCCGCGCGGCGCGGTCTACTGCGTCAGCCAGCGCGCCGAGCACATCTGGGAGGGCGTCAGCTCGGCGACCACCCGCTCCCGTCCGATCATCAACACCCGCGACGAGCCGCACGCCGACGCCGAGCGCTACCGCCGGCTGCACGTCATCGTCGGCGACTCCAACATGTCGGAGACCACCACCCTGCTCAAGGTGGGCTCCACCGACCTGGTGCTGCGGCTCATCGAGGCCGGGGTGGTGATGCGCGACCTCACCCTGGAGAACCCGATCCGGGCGATCCGCGAGGTCAGCCACGACCTCACCGGCACCCACCAGGTCCGGCTCGCCAACGGCCGGGAGGCCAGCGCGCTCGACATCCAGGAGGAGTACTACACCAAGGCCCTGGAGTTCGCCGACCGCAAGGGCATCAACACCGGCACCATCGCCCGCGTCCTCGACCTGTGGGGCCGCACCCTGGAGGCGGTCAAGACCGAACGCCTCGACGGGGTCGCCACCGAGATCGACTGGATCATGAAGTACAAGCTCATCGAGCGCTACCGCGAGAAGCACCAGATGAGCATGAGCAACCCCAGGGTCGCCCAGATCGACCTCGCCTACCACGACATCCACCGCCGCCGCGGCCTGTTCTACCTGCTCCAGGCCAAGAACCAGGCGCTGCGGGTGAGCACCGACCTCAAGACCTTCGAGGCCAAGTCGATCCCGCCGCAGACCACCAGGGCCCGGCTGCGCGGCGACTTCATCCGCCGGGCGCAGGAGCAGCGCCGCGACTTCACCGTCGACTGGGTGCACCTCAAGCTCAACGACCAGGCGCAGCGCACCGTGCTCTGCAAGGACCCGTTCCGTTCCGTCGACGAGCGGGTGGAGAAGCTCATCGCCGGCATGTGACCGGCGCGCGGCGGGGGAGCGGCGCACGGGCCGCCTCCCCGCCGGTGTGATCTTCACGGTGTCCCGTCCCGGTGGTGCCTACCGGGACCGGGCACCGTCTGCGCATACGCTGTCCGTCGAGTCCGGAGCCGGAGTCCGGAGAGCCGACTTTGACCGACAGTTAGGAACGCCGTGCGCCGCACCGCCGGGTTGCTTCTCACCCTGCCCCTGCTGCTGGCGGTGGCCTGCAGCAGTTCCACCAAGCCCGCCGGCGAGCCCACGCCCACGGCGTCGCCGACCGCCGCGCCCACCGTGCCCACCCCGGTGAACGAGGCCTCGCCGATGCCGACGCTGTCCGGCGGGGGCTTCGGGAGCAAGGCCACCATCACCATCCCCGAGGGCCAGCAGCCCAGCGGGCAGTTCGTGGTGAACACCGTCAGCGAGGGGGACCGCTCCGCGGTCAACAAGGGCGACTGGGTGACGGTCAACTACACCGCCAAGGACTGGACCACCGGCAAGGACCTGCCCAGCTCCTACGACTCCGGCGGCAAGCCGCAGCTCTACCAGGCGGGCAGCGGGCAGCTGGTGCCGGCCTTCGACCAGAGCGTCATCGGCAAGAAGGTCGGCAGCCGGCTGCTGGTCGTCGCCCCGCCGGCCGCCGCGTTCGGCACCCAGGGCTCCACCCAGCTCGGCGTCGGCCCCGGCGACACCGTGGTCTTCGTGCTCGACATCATGGAGAGCCTGCCGCCGGACTCCACGCTCTCCGGCACCATGACGCAGGCGCCCGCCAACCTGCCGCAGGTCAAGGACAACGGCAAGGCCGCCGTCACCATCACCGTGCCGGCCGGGCAGGCGCCGCCGCCCGACCTCCAGCAGGCCGTGCTGATCAAGGGCGAGGGCAAGCAGGTCAAGGCCGGGCAGACCCTGGTGGTGCAGTACACCGGCGTGCTGTGGAGCAACGGTCAGCAGTTCGACTCCTCGTGGAGCCACGGCGGCGCCCAGGCGCTGCAGATCGGCACCGGCAGCGTCATCGAGGGCTGGGACAAGGGCCTGGTCGGCCAGAACGTCGGCAGCCGGGTGCTGCTCGTGGTGCCGCCGTCGCTCGGCTACAAGGACCAGGCGCAGGGCGCCGTGCCGCCGAACTCGACCCTGGTGTTCGTGGTGGACGTCCTGGAGGCCGTGTAGCGCTCCGCGGTTCCACGGAGATCCTCCGCACGGGGTGGTTCGAGTGCGGGTGGTTCCGTACGCTTGGGCGGGCGCTCGCACGGGCAAGCGCCCGCCCTCATCCTGACCTGTCATACTGCCCTCGCACTGTGGTAGGCGCCGCCGGCGCCCGGGGTCCGGGCGGGCAGTGCGGCAGCACCCCGGCGCCACCACGCCGGCCGTAGACCTCGAAGACCTCGTGGCGAGATGGATGGGGAGTCATGTCTGAGAAAGCGTCGAGCCCGGGCGGGTCCGGTACCGCGCACGGAAACTCCGCCGGAGACCCGGCCGACTCGCGGCCCGGCGGCCCGCTCCCGGGCGACGGCGATTCGATCATCGTCCCCCCGGCGATCCTGCGGCAGCAGGCGGGCTGGGGAGGGTCCGGGGACGCGCCGCGGACCGCGACGAAGACCGAGGACGCCCCGCAGATCTTCGCCTCCACCGTCCGCCGCCAGGACACCTCCGAGGCCGGGTACGACGAGAACCCGGGCAACGTCGGCAAGCTCGGCGTGATCCTCGGCACCGTCCTGGGCGTCCTGCTGATCGGCAGCGCCGTCACGCTGTACCTGGTGAACAAGGACGGCTCGTCCGACGACTCCGCCGCCGCGAAGCCGGACACCGCCAAGTCCGCCCCGGCCACGCCGACCGCCGACCCGGTCCCGCCGATCAAGGACAGCGCCAAGGTGCTGCCCAACATCACCGGCGACTTCGGCACCAAGGCGAACATCGAGGTGCCCGCCGAGGCGGCCGACGGCAGCTTCGTCGTCAAGGTCCTCTCCGAGGGCAACGGCCCCAAGGTCGAGAAGAACTCCTGGACCTCGGTCGACTACACCGGCAAGGACTGGAACACCGGCAAGGACATCCCGTCCTCGTACGACGACAAGGGCAAGCCGCAGATCTTCCAGGCCGGCACCGACGCGCTCATCCCGGCGCTCGACCAGGCCGTCGTCGGCAAGAAGGCCGGCTCCCGGCTGCTGGTCGTCGCCCCGCCGGCCGCCGCCTTCGGCGCCCAGGGCAACCCGAGCATGGAGATCGGGGCGCAGGACAACCTGATCTTCGTCATCGACATCCGCAACAGCAACGCCCCCGACGCCGTCGTCAGCGGCACCGTGACCCCGCCGCCCGCGGACTTCCCGCAGGTCAAGGACAACGGAAAGAAGCCCGCCGACATCACCCCGGTGCCCGGTGCCGCCGACCCGACCGAGCTGAAGAGCCACGTCCTCATCAAGGGCGAGGGCCGCAAGGTCGAGAAGGGCGAGAAGATCCTCGTCCAGTACACCGGCGCGCTGTACAAGGACGGCAAGGTCTTCGACTCCTCGCTCAGCAAGGGCCAGGCGTTCTCCTTCCCGCTCGGCGGCGGCCAGGTCATCGCCGGCTGGGACCAGGGCCTGGAGGGCCAGACCATCGGCAGCCGGGTCGAGCTCGTCATCCCGGCCTCGCTCGGCTACAAGGACCAGGCCCAGGGCGACATCCCGGCCAACTCCACCCTGGTGTTCGTCGTCGACATCCTCGACGCCGGTCAGGGCTGATCCACTTTCGGGTGACAATGGTGTGCGTGTGACCTTCGGGACCGGCCGCGTGGCCGGACCCGGGAGGGCGGCGGGCGCCCGTACCGTGGTCCGGGAACGGACCGGGGTGCGGGCGCCCGCCGCTTGGTCATGGAACGAACCAACCGTGAGATGAGGCACTAGTGAGCAAGCCCGAGATCGACTTCCCGGTCGGCGACCCGCCGGCCGAGCTGAAGATCCGCGACATCACCGTCGGCACCGGCGCCGAGGCCAAGCCCGGCCAGGTCGTCGAGGTCCACTACGTCGGCGTGACCTACGCGACCGGTGAGGAGTTCGACGCCAGCTGGAACCGCGGCTCGACCTTCAAGTTCCCGCTCGGCGGCGGCCGCGTCATCGCCGGCTGGGACCAGGGCGTCGCCGGCATGAAGGTCGGCGGCCGCCGCGAGCTGGTCATCCCGCCGCACCTGGCCTACGGCGACCAGTCGCCGACCCCGGCCATCCCCAAGGGCTCGACCCTGATCTTCGTGGTCGACCTGATCTCCGTCTGAGCACGCTGATCGCCAGGGCCGCACTCCCGGTCGGGGGTGCGGCCCGCCCGGGCCGGGGCGGCCGACGCGGGTCGGCGAGCCTTGGCTTTTGCAGGGAGTACCGCTACCGGTACGGTCGGTCCCGCCGGGTCCACGACGCCCCGGCGGGCGCACCCCGCGCCCTGCGCGGCACACCGGAAGGGTCACCGATGGCGATCGCCAAGGCAGAGCGGCTGATGAATCTCGCCCTGTGCCTGATGAACACCCGACGACCGCTCTCCAAGAAGGAGCTGCGGGAGTCGATCGAGGCCTACCGCGAAGCTTGGCAGAACAGCAGCGAGGAAGCCTTCAACCGGATGTTCGAGCGGGACAAGGACGACCTGCGCGAACTCGGACTGGTCATCGACGTCGACGAGAACGCCCTCGACGGCGAACTCGGCTACCTCGCCCGCGCCGACCGCAACCGCCTGCCGGAGATCGCCCTCGACGCCGAGGAGGCCGCCGCGCTCACCCTGGCCGCCCGGGTCTGGCAGCAGGCCAAGATGAGCGGCGCCGCCAGCGGCGCGCTCCAGAAGCTGCGCGCCGCCGGCATCCCGTTCACCGAGACCGAGCGCCGCCCCGCCCTCGAACCCCGCATCCCCGCCCGCGAGGCCGCCTTCGAGCCGCTGCTCACCGCCGCCCGCGACCGCCGCCCGGTCACCTTCGAGTACCGCAAGGCCGGCGCCGCCGCCGTCGAGCAGCGCACCGTCGAACCCTGGGCCCTGGAGTGCTGGCGCGGCCACTGGTACCTGGCCGGCTGGGACCGCGACCGCGAGGACGCCCGGGTCTTCCGGCTCAGCCGGATCACCGGCAAGGTCCGCGCCCGCTCCGGCGCCTTCCTCGGCACCGTCCCCGAGCACGTCGACGTGCGCGCCACCGTCGCCAAGTTCGCCGGCGAGGGCGCCACCGCCACCGCCGTGGTCAGGGTCCGCCGCGGCGCCGGCTTCCCGCTGCGCACCAAGGCGCTGACCACCCGGCGGGCCGACGACGGCTGGGACGAGCTGGAGATCCCGTACGGCAACGGGCTCGGCGCCGACCTCGCCGAGTTCGGGCCGGACGTGCTGGTGGTCGGCCCCGAGGAACTGCGGGCCGACGTCATCGACCGGCTGCGCGCGGTGGCCGGCACTGCGGTGGAAGGTGTGCGGGCATGAGCGAGCGAATCATCGGAAGGTGCGTACTGTGCGAAGCGCCCGCCGAGCGTAGCGAGGTGGACGCATGAGCAACGCGATCGACCAGACCCGGCGGATGCTCTCGCTGGTCACCTATCTGCGCGAGCGGCCCGGCGCCGAGGTCGCCGAGGTGGCCCGCGCCTTCGGCATCAGCGAGCGCGAGCTGATCGGCGACCTCAACGTCCTGCCGATGTGCGGCACCAGCTTCCGCGGCGGCGACCTGCTCGACATCGACACCGACGGCGAGCGGATCTGGTGGCACAACGTCGACGACGTCGCCCAGCCGCTGCGGCTGGCCGCCGACGAGGCGACCGCCCTGCTCGTCGCCGCCCGCGCCGTCGCCGGACTGCCCGGCCTGCGGGCCGGCGACCGCGAGGCGCTCACCCGGGCCGTCGCGAAGATCGAGAACGCGGCGGGGGAGAGCGCCGAGGGCAGCGCCCGGGTCGGCGTCACCTTCGAGGCCGAGAGCCACGTCTTCGCCGACATCGACCGCGCCCTCAGCGAGGGCCGCCGGCTCTGGCTGCGCTACTACTCGCACGGCCGCGGCGGCATGACCGAGCGCGAGGTCGACCCGATCCGGCTGCTCACCGAGGGCCACACCTACCTGGAGGCCTGGTGCCGGACCTCCGAGGACCACCGGATGTTCCGGCTCGACCGGGTCGCCGAGATCAGGGTCCTGGACGTCCCCGCCGACCCGCCCAAGCGCGAGCCGCGCGACCTCTCCGGCGGACTGGTCAACCCCTCCGCCGACGACCCCGAGGTGGTCGTCGAGGTCTCCTCCGGCGGCCGCTGGGTCGCCGAGTACTACACCCACGACCAGGCCGAGGAACTGCCCGACGGCGGACTGCGGATCACCCTGCGCAGCGCCGACCCCTCGCAGCTGCGCCCGCTGGCGCTGCGGCTGGGCCGTGACGGGCGGATTGTCTCGCCGCCCGAGCTGGCGGAGCAGGCGCGCGCGGCGGCGCTGGAGGCGCTGGCGCACTACGGGGAGGGGCTGGTCTGAGCCGTGGAGCCCGGTACCAGATTCAAGGTGTACTGCTCGGAGTGCCGGGAGAAGGTGGAGCTGCCCGTCGAGGCGTTCCGCCTCACCTTCGGCCGGACCGAGGCGCAGGCGCACTACAGCTTCGGGTGCCCGCTGTGCGGGGCGGCGGTGCGCAAGCCGGCCGGGGAGAAGATCGTCGCGGCGCTGACCGGGGCCGGGGTGCGGACCATGCGGCTGGTGCCGGCCGAGGGGTGAGCCGGGACGGATAGGGTGGGGGCCATGTCCTGGATGCTCGTCGCCGCCGTCCTCCTCGCCACCGCCGGCCTGCTGGTCCTGGGCGTCCTCGCGGTCCGGCTCTGGCTGGACGTGCGGGCGCTGGCGAAGGGCGTGGACGCCGCCTCCCGGGCGCTGGCCGAGGCGGCCGGGGACCTCGCGGCCTCGGCGCCGGGCCGCTCCTGACGGGTCGGGCCGACCGGGAACACCGATCCGGGGCACCCGGGGACTGCTGCTCGGAGGCAGGGGCGCGTTACGCTCTCAGTTGGCCCCTGAACGCGAACGGGGGCCGCTGTCCTGTTCGGGCGGCCGTCGTCAGGGCGTCACCCGCAGCGGTTACCATCCCCGCAGCGGGCGGCCCGTCGGGTGCCGCCAAGACTGAAGGTGGTCGAGCATGCGGGTCTCGTTCACCGCGATCCTCCTGGTCGCGGTCATTGCCATTGTGCTCTTCGGAGCCAAGAGGCTGCCGGAGTTGGCGCGTTCGCTCGGCCAGTCGGCACGGATCCTCAAGAGCGAGGCCAAGGCGATGCGCACCGACGGAACCGCCGAAACCCCGGCGCCGCCCGCCCCGGCGGTGGCCGACGGCGGTACGGCGAGGACCATCCAGACCGCCCCGGGCGCGTCCGCGACCGCCCGCCCGGTGACCGAGCAGCCCGCCGGGCAGTCCACGGGGCAGTCCGCTCCGGGCGGCGGGGCGCGCTGAACGCGCGGCACGCGCGACGACTGGAGGCCCGTCGACCGGCGGGCCTCGACGCACGAGTTGAGGACCGGGGTTGAGCAAGCTCACCAAGGCGTCGAAGGCGCCCAAGGATCCCGAGGGGCGGATGGCCCTCGCCGATCACCTGCGGGAACTGCGGAACCGGCTGGTCAAGTCGGTCCTGGCGATCGTGCTGATGACGATCATTGCGCTGATCTTCCACAAGCAGATCGAGGCGCTGCTGCTCAAGCCGCTGCCGCAGTGCAACGCGGAGACGATCAAGTCCACCGAGGGCCGCTGCGCGCAGGTCTCCACGATCGGTCTGACCGCGGGCTTCAACTGGATGCTCAAGGTGGCCCTGACCGCCGGTGTGGTCGCCACCGTCCCGATCTGGCTGTACCAGCTGTGGGCCTTCGTGGCGCCGGGCCTGCACAAGCACGAGCGCAAGTACACGGTCGTCTTCATGGCGTGCGGCGCGCCGCTGTTCCTGGCCGGTGTGGGGCTGGCGATCCTGCTGCTGCCGCTGACCGTCGAGGTGCTGATCTCGTTCACCCCGAACGACACCACGCCGATCCTGCCGCCCGGGGACTACTTCGACATCGCCACCCGGCTGTTGCTGGTCTTCGGCCTGGCCTTCGAGTTCCCGCTACTGCTGGTCATGCTGAACATGGTCGGCATCGTCACCGGCAAGCGGCTGCTGGGCTGGTGGCGCGGCATGGTGATGGGCATCACCGTGTTCGCCGCCTTCGCGACGCCCAGCGCCGACCCGCTCACCATGCTGGCGCTGGCCGCGCCGATCTGGGGACTGTACTTCCTCGCGGTCGGCGTGGCGATGCTGAACGACCGGCGCAAGGCCCGGCGCAACCCGGACCTCGCACTGGACGACGAGGAGGCCTCGCACCTCGACCTCTCGGTGGCGCCGGTCTCCGAGGCCGAGGCGATCGAGGCGTCGGGTACGCCGGTCGCCTCCGGCCAGGTGCCGGCCGCCCGCCACGAGCAGATGGACGACATCACCTGATCCGGCCCGTCCGAGATCCCGCGAGCCCCGGCCCGCCGCCCCTGACGCGGCGGGCCGGGGCTTTTCGGTGCCTTTCGTCCGTTCCGGGCGGGCGGTCTTGGCAGGTTCGATGGCATGTGACATATTACTGACGTGTCCCACTCCCAGAGACTCCCCGACGTCGTGGTGGTCGGTGCCGGTGTCGTCGGCGCCGCCTGCGCGTACTACGCCGCCCGGGCCGGCCTCGCCGTCGACGTCGTCGACCGCGGCCCGGTCGCCGGCGGCACCACCGGCGCCGGCGAGGGCAACCTGCTGGTCTCCGACAAGGAGCCCGGCCCCGAGCTCGACCTCGCCCTGTACTCCACCGGCCTGTGGCGCGAACTCGTCGACGAGTTCGGCGCCGCCGTCGAGTACGAGGCCAAGGGCGGCCTGGTGGTCGCCGGCACGCCCGATCGGCAGGAGGCGCTGCGCGCCTTCGCGGCCGAGCAGGCGGCGGTCGGCGTCACCGCCGAGGAGATCCCCGGCGAGCGGCTGCGTGAGCTGGAACCGCACCTCGCGTCCGGCCTGGCCGGCGGCTTCCTGTACCCCCAGGACGCCCAGGTCCAGCCCGCGCTGGCCGCCGCCCACCTGCTGGCCGCCGCCCGCCGGGCGGGGGCGCGGCTGCACACCGGCGAGGCCGTGCGGGCCGTGCGGCTCGGGGCGGACGGCGCCGTGTGCGGCGTCGAGACCGAGCGGCGGCGGCTGGACGCGGCCGCCGTGGTCAACGCCGCCGGCACCTGGGGCGGTGAGCTGGCCGCGCTGGCCGGCGTCCACCTGCCGGTGCTGCCGCGGCGCGGGTTCGT
This sequence comes from Kitasatospora sp. NPDC008115, assembly GCF_042957205.1. Classification (NCBI taxonomy): domain Bacteria; kingdom Bacillati; phylum Actinomycetota; class Actinomycetes; order Kitasatosporales; family Streptomycetaceae; genus Kitasatospora; species Kitasatospora sp. NPDC008115. The sequence goes on from NZ_JBIBHU010000011.1 coordinate 28,474, forward strand.
GCTGGTCACCGAGCCGCTGCCGCGGATCGTCCGGCGCAAGGTCTACGCCGCCGACTACGTGGCCGACGTGGCCAGCGGTTCGGCCGCGCTGCAGACCTCGGCCGTGGTCGAGGGGACGCCCGGCGGGCCGGTGCTGATCGGCGCCAGCCGGGAGCGGGTCGGGTTCGACCGGACGCTCTCGGTGGAGGTGGTGGGCCGGCTGGCCGCCCAGGCGGCCGCGCTGTTCCCGGTGCTGGCCGGGGTGAGCGTGATGCGCGCCTACCGCGGCTTCCGGCCGTACCTGCCGGACCACCTGCCCGCGATCGGCGCCGACCCCCGGGTGCCCGGGCTGTACCACGCCTGCGGCCACGAGGGCGCGGGCATCGGCCTGGCCCCGGCCACCGGACTGCTGATCGCCCAGCAGCTCACCGGCAAGGCGCCGGACCTGGACCTCGCGCCCTTCCGGGCCGACCGCTTCCCGGCCGAGGGCGACGCCGCCTGAGGCCGCTTCCGGGGCCGTCGGACACTTTGCAAAGTGCCCGACGACTTTGCAAAGTGCACTTTGCCAAGTTCTGGGCACCCGGAAGGGCTGATCACCGGCCCGACAACCCCACGATCGGCTCATGAGCTGAACGGAGAACCCCCACCCATGCGCCGTAGCCGCACCCCCGCGGAGCTGGTCCGGGCCGAGCCCGGGCCCGCCCACACCATCGACTTCGACGGCCGGCCCGTGCCCGCGCTGCCCGGGCAGACGATCGCCGCCGCCCTCTGGGCCGACGGCGTGCTCGCCTGGCGCACCACCAGGGTCGGCGGCCGCCCGCGCGGGGCGTTCTGCGGGATCGGCGCCTGCTTCGACTGCCTGGCCACCGTCGACGGACGGCCCAACCAGCGCACCTGCCTGCTGCCGGCCGAACCCGGCACCACCGTCACCACCCAGGAGGGCCACGGCCGTGCCGACCTCGACGTCTGAGCCTCTGACCGGCGCTCCGCGGCCGTACGACCTCGCGGTGATCGGCGCCGGCCCGGCCGGCCTCGCCGCCGCCGTCACCGCCGCCGACCTCGGGCTGCGCTGCGCCCTGGTCGACGCCGGCCGCGACACCGGCGGACAGTACTACCGCCACCCCGCCCCCGGCCTCGGCGCCGCCCGGCCCGACCGGCTGCACCACGGCTGGTCCGTCTACACCGGCCTCGCCGACCGGCTCGCCGACCACCGCGCGGCCGGCCGCGTCGACCTGCTGGCCGGGCACCAGGTGTGGGCGCTGGAGCGCTCCGGGGAGCGCGACTGGCGGCTGCACGCCACCACCGGCCCCGACGCCGAGGACCGGGCCACCGTCCGCTCCGCCGCCGTCCTGCTCGCCACCGGTGCGTACGAGCGGCAGCTGCCCTTCCCCGGCTGGACCCTGCCCGGGGTGGTCACCGCCGGCGGCGCCCAGGCCATGCTCAAGGCCGGCCTGGTGCTGCCCGGCCGACGGATCGTGGTGGCCGGGAGCGGCCCGCTGCTGCTCGCGGCGGCCTCCTCCCTGGTCACCGCCGGCGCCGAGGTCCCCGCGGTGGTCGAGGCCACCGCGTACCTCGGCTACGCCCGGCGCCCCGGCGTGCTGGCCGCCGTTCCGGCCAAGCTGGTCGAGGGCGCCGGGCACGGCTCCGCGCTGCTGCGCCACGGCGTGCGGCTGCGGCCGCGCAGCGCGGTGGTCGAGGCGCACGGAACGGACCGGGTCACCGCCGTCACGGTGGCCCGGTTGGACGCCGACTGGCGTCCGGTACCCGGCAGTGGACGGCGGATCGAGTGCGACGCGCTCGCCGTCGGTCACGGCCTGGTCCCGCAGATCGAGCTGGCCACCGAGTTGGGCGCGGCCACCCGCACCACGCCCGACGGGACGGCCGCACTCGCGGTCGACGCCCGCCTGCGGACCACCGTCCGCGGGCTCTGGGCGGCCGGCGAGACCTGCGGGGTGGGCGGCGCCGACCTGGCGATCGCCGAGGGCGAGCTGGCCGCGCACGCGGTCGCCGGCCGGCCGGTGCGCACCGCGCTGCTGCGCCGGCGCTCCCGGCTGCGGGCCTTCGCCGAGCTGATGGCCGCCGCCCACCGGCCCGGCCCGGCCTGGACCGACTGGCTGCGGGAGGACACCGACGTCTGCCGCTGCGAGGAGGTCCCGGCCGGGCGGATCCGCGAGGCGGTGGACGGGCTGGGCGCGGGCGACGCGCGCACCGTCAAGCTGCTGACCAGGGCCGGGATGGGCTGGTGCCAGGGCCGGATGTGCGGTCCGGCGGTGGCCTGCCTGGCGGGCGGCGGCGCCGTACCGGAGGAGGCCCGGGCCGACAGCCGGCCGTTCTCCTGCCCCGTTCCGCTCGGCCAGCTCGCGGCCGAGCCGGAAGACCGCGGCTGAAGTCGGGGCCGGACCCGGACGCCGGTCCGGGTCCGATTCCGGCCCGCCCGAAATCGCCCGGCGGTTCCCCTTGTGTCCGCCGCGCGACCGCTAATAAAATGTCACACCTCACCAAGGAGTCACCTGTGTCTCACGACATCACCAAGCCCTGGCGCGGCATCATGGTCGCCACCACGCTCCCGCTGCGCCCGGACCTCTCCGTCGACTACGACGCCTACGCCGACCACGTCCGCTGGCTGATCGAGTCGGGCTGCGACGGCGTCGTCCCCAACGGCTCGCTGGGCGAGTACCAGACCCTGACCGCCGAGGAGCGCGCCAAGGTCGTCGAGGTCGCCGTCGAGGCGGCCGGCGACGGCTCCCGGGTGATGCCCGGCGTCGCCGCGTACGGCAGCGCCGAGTCCCGCCGCTGGACCGAGCAGGCCGCCGAGGCCGGCGCCGGCTCCGTCCTGCTGCTGCCGCCGAACGCCTACCGCGCCGACCGCGAGGCCGTCCGCGCCCACTACGCCGAGGTCGCCAAGGCGGGCGTGCCGATCGTCGCCTACAACAACCCGATCGACACCAAGGTCGACCTGGTCCCGTCGCTGCTCGCCGAGCTGCACGGCGAGGGCTCGATCGTCGCGGTCAAGGAGTTCAGCGGCGACGTCCGCCGGGCGTACGAGATCGCCGAGCTGGCCCCCGGCCTGGACCTGCTGATCGGTGCCGACGACGTGCTGCTGGAGCTGGCCCTGGCCGGCGCGGTGGGCTGGATCGCCGGCTACCCGAACGCGCTGCCGGAGGCGAGCGTCGCGCTGTACAAGGCCGCCGTCGCCCACGACCTGGGCACCGCGCTGCCGCTGTACAAGGCGCTGCACCAGCTGCTGCGCTGGGACTCCAAGACCGAGTTCGTCCAGGCCATCAAGCTCTCCATGGACATCGCCGGCCGTCCCGGCGGTCCGACCCGGGCGCCGCGCCTGCCGCTGACCCCGGAGATCGAGGCGGCCGTTCGCGCGGCCACCGAGAAGGCGCTGGCCGAAGGCCTGGCCTGACCCTCGTCGTCCTGGGGTGGCCGGCTGCGGCGGCAGCCGGCCCCCGGGCCGCGGGCTCCTCCACCCTCACCCACCCATCCCACGGAGCGTCAGCAGATGCGCAGCCGTCACGTCTTCCACGCCGTCGACTCGCACACCGAGGGCATGCCCACCCGGGTCGTCACCGGCGGGTTCGGCGTCATCCCCGGCGCCACCATGGCCGAGCGCCGCGTCCACTTCCAGCAGCACCTGGACGAGTTCCGGACCCTGCTGATGTACGAGCCCCGCGGCCACGCCGCGATGAGCGGCGCCATCCTGCAGCCGCCCACCCGGCCGGACGCCGACTGGGGCGTGCTCTACATCGAGGTCTCCGGCCTGCTGCCGATGTGCGGCCACGGCACCATCGGCGTCGCCACCGTGCTGGTGGAGACGGGCATGGTCCCGGTCGTCGAGCCGGTCACCACCGTCCGGCTGGACACCCCGGCCGGCCTGGTGATCGCCGAGGTCGCGGTGGAGAACGGCGCCGCCAAGGCGGTCACCATCCGCAACGTGCCGTCCTACTCGGTGGCGCTGGACCGGAAGATCGAGGTCCCGGGCCACGGCACGGTGACCTACGACCTCGCGTACGGCGGCAACTTCTACGCCATCCTGCCGCTCGCCGAGTTCGGCCTGCCGTTCGAGCGCGAGCGCAAGCAGGAGATCCTGGACGCGGGCCTGGCCCTGATGGACGCGATCAACGCCGGCCCGGACCGCCCGGTGCACCCGGAGAACCCGTCCATCCACAGCTGCCACCACGTCCAGCTGCTCGCCCCCGGCTCCACCGCCGAGCACTCCCGGCACGCGATGGCCATCCACCCCGGCTGGTTCGACCGCTCGCCCTGCGGCACCGGCACCTCGGCCCGGATGGCCCAGCTGCACGCGCGCGGCGAGCTGCCGCTCGGCCGGGACTTCCGCAACGACTCCTTCATCGGGACCACCTTCACCGGCCGGCTGGTCGAGGAGACCGAGGTGGCCGGGCGTCCCGCGGTGGTGCCGACCGTCACCGGGCGGGCCTGGGTCACCGGCACCGCCCAGTACTTCCTCGACCCCGCCGACCCGTTCCCGGCCGGCTTCCTGCTCTGACCGCCCGCCGGTCCCCGTCCTCCCCCTCCCGTCGAATCCCCCGAAGGGCTGCCCCGAAGTGACGATCCGTTCGTACAACCCCGCCGACCCCGCGGACCTCGTCGCCGAGGCGCCCCGCCCCGGCAGCGAGGCCGTCGAGGCCGCCGTCGCCCGTGCCCGCACCGCGCAGACCGGCTGGCTCGCCGCCGGCGCCGGCGCCCGCTCGGCCGCGCTCACCCGGATCGCCGAGGCGGTCGAGGCGCACGCCGAGGAGCTGGCCGAACTGGTCGTGCGCGAGGTCGGCAAGCCGATCGCCGAGGCGCGCGGCGAGGTCGCCCGCACCGTCGCCATCTGGCGCTACTACGCGCAGGCCCCGTTCGCGGCCACCGGCGAGGTGCACGAGACCGCCGGCGGGCCCGGCCTGCTGCTCACCCGCCGCCGCCCGTACGGGGTCGCCGGGCTGATCACGCCGTGGAACTTCCCGCTGGCGATCCCCACCTGGAAGGCCGCCCCGGCGCTGGCCGTCGGCAACAGCGTCGTGCTCAAGCCCTCCTCGGAGGCGATCGGCGTCGCGCGGCGGCTGGGTGAGCTGATCGCCGGGGCCGGGCTGCCCGCGGACGTCTTCACCGTGCTGCCGGGCGGCGGCGCCGAGGGCTCCACCCTGGTCGCCGCGGCCGACGTGGTCTCCTTCACCGGCTCCACCGGCGTCGGCCGCCAGGTCGTCCGCACCGCCACCGAGCGCGGCGTCCCGGTGCAGGCCGAACTCGGCGGGCTGAACACCGCGATCGTCCTGCCGGACGCCGACTTCGACCAGGCCGCCGCCCACCTCGCCAACGCGATCGCCGGCTACGCGGGCCAGAAGTGCACCGCCACCAGCCGGGTCGTCGCGGTCGGCGCGGCGTACGAGCCGCTGCGCGCCGCGCTGGTCAAGGCGCTCGCCCAGGTGGACGAGACCTCCTGCGGCCCGGTCATCAACCAGGCCACCCGGGACGAGATCACCGCGGCCGTCACCTCCGCCCAGCAGGCCGGCGCCGAGGTGCTGACCGGCGGCGGCGTCCCGCAGCGGGACGGCTGGTACCTGGACCCGACCCTGGTCGCCGGGGTGCCGGAGGACCACCCGCTGCGGCGCGAGGAGTTCTTCGGCCCGATCGCCGTGCTGCACGCGGCGGCCGACCTGGACGAGGCGATCGCGCTCGCCAACGACACCCCGTACACCCTGTCCGCCTCGGTGCACACCGGTGACCTGGACGCGGCGCTGGCCGCCGCCGACCGGCTGAACGCCGGCATGATCCGGGTCAACGCGCCCTCCAGCGGAGTCGACTTCCACCTGCCGTTCGGCGGCGCCAAGGGCGCCAGCCACGGCGCCCGCGAGCAGGGCCAGGCGGCGCTGGACTTCTACACCCAGAGCCGCACCGTCACCCTGCTGCCCGCAGGGGGTGCCTGATGACCGGCCGGCAGGCCAACGACGGCGCGACCGTGCACATCGACACCGTCGACTACCACACGGCGGGGGAGCCGTTCCGGATCGTCGTCGCCGGTGCGCCGGTGATCCCCGGTGACAGCGTCGCCGAGCGGCGGGCCATCGCGATCGGCGCCGGCGGCAGCGCGACCGCGCCCCGGCCGAGCGCGCTGGACGACGTCCGGCGGCTGCTCACCCACGAGCCGCGCGGCCACGCCGGGATGTACGGCGGGTTCCTGGTGCCGGCGGACGACGACGAGGCCGACCTCGGCGTGCTCTTCTGGCACAAGGACGGCTACTCGACCGCCTGCGGCCACGGCACCATCGCGCTCGGCGCCTGGGCGGTCGACTCCGGGCTGGTCGCGGCGCCCGAGTACGGCGTCGCCCGGGTGCGGATCGACGTGCCGTCCGGCCGGGTCACCGCGCTGGTCCACCGGGCCGCCGGGCGGACCACCGGGGTGACGTTCCGCAACGTGCCCTCCTGGGTGAGCGAGCTGAAGCTGCCGGTGGAGACCTCGCGCGGCACCGTCGAGGTGGCCGTCGCGCACTCCGGCGCCTGCTACGCCTCGGTGCCGGCCGCCGCGCTCGGCCTCTCGGTGAGCCTCGGCCGGCTGCCCGAACTCACCGCCGCCGGGCGGGAGATCAGGGCCGCGCTGGCCGGCTCGGAGGCCGTGCGGCACCCGGTGGACCCGCGGCTGTCCGGCGTCTACGGGGTCATCCTGTACGACGAACTCCCGGCGGCGGACGGCACGGTGAACCAGCGCAACGTCACCGTCTTCGCGGACGGCCAGATCGACCGCTCGCCGTGCGGCTCCGGCACCTCGGCGCGACTGGCGGTCCTGGCCGCCGAGGGACGGCTGGCGCCCGGCCAGGAGCTGCGGCACGAGTCGATCGTCGGCACCGTCTTCGGCGGACGGGTGCTGCCCGGCGGCGACCCGTGGGGCGACGGCGTGGTCACCGAGGTGACCGGCACCGCGCACCGCACCGGCGAGCACCGCTTCGTGCTCGACCCGCAGGACACCCTCGGCGCGGGGTTCCTGCTGTGAGCGGGGACCTGAGGACGGCACCGGTTGCCGTGTCAGCCCTGGAAAAGCCCGGCGCGGCGGCTGAGCCGCTCCAGCCCGCCGCGTCGGGCCCGGCCGAGGTGCTCGCCGCCGCCCCCGTCGGGCTGACGCCCGCCGAGGCGGCCCGGGCGGTCGAGCGGGTGCTGCTCGACGGGCTGGACCCGGAGGCCGCGCCCGCCCGCTCGGCGGTGCCGGTCCCGGCCGGGGAACTGCTGCTGATGCCGGCCGCCTCCGCCCGGTACACCGGCGTGAAGATCGCCGGGGTCGCCCCGGCGAACCCGATCGTCGGGCTGCCCCGGATCACCGGCAGCTACCTGCTGCTCGACGGTCCGACCCTGCAGCCGCTCGCCCTGCTCGACGGCGTCGCGCTCACCTCGCTGCGGACCCCCGCGGTGACCGCCGTCGCGCTGGACCGGCTGGCGGCGCCGCAGGCGGCGCACCTGGTGCTGTTCGGCTCCGGCCCGCAGGCGTACGGCCACCTGGACGCGCTGCTCGGCATCCGCCCGCTGACCCGGGTGACCGTGGTCGCCCGCAGCGAGCAGCCCGCCGAGGCGCTGGCCCGGTACGCCCAGGCGCGCGGTGTGGCGGCCGCCGTCGGCACCCCCGCCGACGTGGCGGACGCCGACCTGGTGGTCTGCTGCACCACGGCCCGCACCCCGCTGTTCGACGGCGCGCTGGTCCCCGACCACGCGGCGGTGGCGGCGGTCGGCTCGCACGAGGTGGACGCCCGGGAGGTGGACGAGGTGCTGGTCGGCCGGTCCGCCCTCTACGTGGAGGCCCGCTCGGTCGCGCTGCGGGAGGCCGGCGACCTGCTGATGGCGGGCGTGACCGGCGCCGACACCCTGTGGAACCTGGCCGAGCTGGTGAACGGCGAGGCACCGGTGCCGACCGACCGGCCGAGGTTCTTCAAGAGCGTCGGCATGGCCTGGGAGGACCTCGCGGTGGCGGCCGAGGCGCATCTGCGCCACACCGCCGCCTGAGACTCCGGCCGGCACGGGGCCCGCTGTGGGGCCCCGACGCCGGGTGCCGGCGCCTCGGCGCTGCGCCGGCACCCTCACCCCCGGACCCATTGCCCTGGACGGGGGGCGTCGAAGTGACCGGCCGGAAACCGCGGCCGACGTGGTGGGACGGGATCCCCCGCCACGTCGGCCGCTTCTTTGTCTCCAAATCACCCGTACGAGGTCAGCGGCCCGCGTCACCCCGAGCGACGGGATAGCTTGCGGCCGACAGCAGACGCGTGGGCTCCGAGGCCGTGGGGATCAGCCCTTGGGCCGTGCGAGGAACCCGGGGAGGGGGTTCACCGTGACCGGTCCGGCCTCGGGCGGCTTCCGCCTGGTGATCCTGGACGAGGTGAAGGAGGTGCTGCACGAACTCCGTAGCACCGATCGCAAGACGCTCGACTGCGTCACCGAGGCGATCACCGCCCTGCGCCGTGAAGGCCCCGGGCTCAGCCGACCCCTGGCCGCGCGGATCGGTGGTTCCAGGTTGAACCTGCGGGAGCTGCGCCCCCGTTCCGGCAATGCCATGGCGATGCGAATCCTCTACATCTTCGACCTGGAGCGCCGGGTCGTGCTTCTGGTCGCGGGGAATAAGGCGGGAGACTGGAACCGCTGGTATGTCGACGCCGTCCCGCTGGCGGAGGAGCGGTACGAGCAGTACCTCAAGTTGATCGAGGAGGGCGCATGAGCGGCTTCGCCGAGTACGACAACGACGACGACTTCCTGTCCGAGTTCTACGACGATCCCGCAGACATCGCCCGCATCAAGGCCGGCGCGGACCGTCTGGTCCAGGAGAGCCGTGCGGCCCGGTTGGCGGAGCTTCGCGAGCGCGCCGAGGTCTCCCGGGAACAGGTCGCCGAGCGCATGGGCGTGGGGGTGGACCATGTGCTCGCCGTCGAGGCGGGCGAGGCGTGGTCGGGGGCCGATCTCGCCGGCTACATCGGCGCCATCGGGGGCACGGTCGATTTCATGCTGGTCGATGCGGACGGCATCCGCCACGTCGTCGAGGCGAGGTGCTCGACCGCGACTGTCGGAGCCGAAGTGCGAAGCTTCCATCTCGCCGCCCACGGCCTGGACACCGACCCGACCAGGGCGTCCGACGTGTCCCCGGGTTCCATCCCGCAGGCGTCGGAGCCGGAGCGGGCTGGGGCCGATGCCTCGTTCGAGCTGTGGCTCCTCCTGCATTCCTGGGTCGCACCGACCCGCGCTCCCGGAGACCTCCGTGTGCGCTACAGCCCGCGCACGGTGCTCCATGACCTGGCGTCCAAGAGGAAGTTGCAGGTCGAGCCGGTCGGTCTGGAGGTCGTGGCCGAGGTGGACGGTCTCAGAGCCGAAGTCGCATAAATCCCTGGTGAACGCCCACGCCCTAGGGCTGAGGCCGGTAGGTGTTGATCAGGCGGGCCAGGTGGCGGCCGGTGAGGTGGAGGGGTTCCTCGCTGCGGGCGACCTGGGCGGCGAGTTCGGCGCCCTCCAGGGTGTTGATGACGGTGGCGGCGAGTTCGCGGGCGTCGGTGAGCGCGATGCCCGCGCCGTGCAGCTTCTCCTCGACGATGGCGCGCCAGTGGGCGAAGGCCTCGGTGACGGCCTGTTCGATGACCGGGGCCCGGCCGACCGTCTCCAGGGCGGTGGTGGTGATCGGGCAGCCGTCCTGCCAGTCGGAGTCGCGCAGCGCCTCGGCGAGCAGCCGGGTGCAGGCGGTGATCGCCTCGGCCGGGTCGGCGGTACTGGCCAGCCCCTCGCGCAGCAGGTCGGCGAACTCCTGGTCGCCGTGGCGGATCGCCTCGGCGGCCAGTTCCTGCTTGCCGCCCGGGAAGAAGTGGTAGACGGAGCCGAGGGTGGCCTCCGCCTCGCGGGAGATCTGCTTGATGCCGGTGCCCTCGAACCCCTGGCGCTGGAGCAGCCGGGAGGTGGCCCGGACGATGCGCTCGCGGGTGCCGGTGGTGGTCGTCTTCACGGGAGGAGTCTAGCGGGGAATTGAATAGAGCGTTCGTTCCAGTGCTGTGCTAGCGTCATGCCCTGGATAGAGCGTTCGTTCTAGTCGCCTTCGGAGGGGATCCCCATGTCCGTCACGCCGCAGCAGCACGGCAAGCCGTCCGTCACCCTGATCGGCCTCGGCCCGATGGGCCTGGCCATGGCCGGCGCCTACCTCGACGCCGGGTACGCCGTCACGCTCTGGAACCGGACCGCCGAGCGGGCCGCCGGCCTGGTCGCCCGCGGCGCCGTGCTCGCGCCGAGCGCGGCCGAGGCCGTCGCGGCCGGCGAGCTGGTCGTGCTCAGCCTCACCGACTACGACGCGGTGTTCGCCGTGCTGGCCGCCGCCGAGTCCGAACTGGCCGGCCGCACCGTCGTCAACCTCAGCTCCGACACCCCCGAGCGGGCCCGCGAGGCCGCCCGGTGGCTGGCCGAGCGGGGCGCCGGACACCTCACCGGCGGGGTGCAGGTGCCGCCGTCCGGGATCGGCGAGCCCGGGTCGTCCACCTTCTACAGCGGACCGGCCGAGCTGTTCCGGCGGCACCGCGCGGCCCTGGAGGTGCTGACCGGCGCCGACTACCGGGGGGACGACCCCGGGCTCGCCCAGCTGTACTACCAGCTCCAGATGGACATCTTCTGGACCTCGATGACCGCCTATCTGCACGCCACCGCCGTCGCCGAGGCCAACGGCATCCCGGCGGAGGAGTTCCTGCCCTACGCCACCTCGACCGCCGCCTCGCTGCCGGGCTTCCTCGCCTTCTACGCGCCCCGGATCGCCGCCGGCAACCACGAGGGCGACGTCGACCGGCTCACCATGGGCCTCGCCAGTGTCGAGCACGTGCTGCACACGGTGGAGGCCTCCGGGGTGGACGGCGCGCTGCCGCGGGCGCTCGCCGACACCTTCCGGCGGGGCGTCGAGGCCGGGCACGGGGCGTCCAGCGTGAGCAGTCTGGTGCGGTTGTTCAAGGGGGAGTGACGGGCGACGCGTGAAGTCGGGGGCCGTCGACCGTTGTCAGCGGGCGGCGGCCCTGAGAGCATGGGGAAGGCCTGCGTCCCGGCTCCCTGATGGGGCGTCCGAATCACGGAATGTTGCACACTCAACGTAACGTGACATTGTACGCTGGTGTTCTGCACTCATCGGAGGAACACCATGGCCGACCTCAAACCCCGCACCCTGATCTCCGTCCAGGAGCGGCTGCGCGACCAGGTCGCCCACGCCCTGCGGGCCGCCCTCATCTCCGGCGAGCTGCGCCCCGGCGTCGTCTACTCCGCGCCCGCCCTCGCCGCCGACTTCGGCGTCTCCGCCACCCCCGTCCGCGAGGCCATGCTCGACCTCGCCCGCGAGGGCCTGGTCGAGGCCGTCCGCAACAAGGGCTTCCGGGTCACCGAGCTCACCGAGCGCGACCTCGACGACTTCACCGAGATCCGCGCCCTGATCGAGGTCCCCACCGTCGGCCGGGTCGCCCGCACCGCCAACGCCGACCAGCTGGAGGCGCTGCGCCCGCAGGCCGAGGCGATCGTCGCGGCGGCGGGCAAGCAGGACCTCATCGGCTACCTGGAGGCGGACCGCCAGTTCCACCTCGACCTGCTCGGCCTGGCCGGCAACACCCGTCTGGTCGAGGTCGTCGGCGACCTGCGCAAGCGCTCGCGCCTCTACGGCCTCAACCGCCTCGCCGAGCGCGGCGAACTGGTGTCCTCGGCGGAGGAGCACCTGGAACTGCTCGACCTGATGATCGCCGGTGACGCCCCGGCCGCCGAGTCCTGCATGACCCGCCACCTCAGCCACGTCCGCTCCCTGTGGGCCGAGGGACAGCAGGAGGCGGAGGAGGAGCCCCGCACCGGCCTGCGGCTCCGGGCCCGGTAGGGGTAAACCACCCGATCAGGTGAAAACCCCGGGACCGGGTAGGGAATCGGGCTCCAGTCCTACGATGATGTTCCCGACATCGGCAGCAAGGAGAACTCCATGTCCGCCGCCGCAGTGGAAGAACCCATCGAGCAGCCGACGCTGCTCGAAGCCGCTGAGCTGATCTCCAGCCAGTTCGCCGGGCACCGGGTCGAGATCATCGGGAGCCAGATCGTCGTGACGCCTCCGCCGAATGCCTCCCACGGCCGGTCGCTGAGCCGACTCATGCGTGTGCTGTTCGCGGCAGGCCTCGACGACGAGGACTGCGAGGTGATGCAGAACGTCGGTCTCTGGCTGCCGGACGGCCCCTCGGACTACGCCGTACCGGACCTCGCCATCGTCGATGCCGACATCGATGACCACCTGATCGAATACAACTGCTACGACCCGGCGGTCTTCCGCCTCGTGCTGGAGGTGACCTCCTCCAATCTGAGTGACGACCTGAAGCGGAAGCCCACGGTCTACGCCTCCGCCGGGATTCCGGTCTATGTCATCGTGAACCGCGCCAATGCCCGGGTCATGGTGCTCACCGACCCGCAGGACGGCGAGTACCGGGTGCACGCCGTCCACCACCCCGGGCAGACCTTCACCCTGCCCGAGTCCATCGGGGCGTCGGTGACGCTGTCGGTGGACGACGTGCTGGCCGCCAAGAAGTAGGTCACACCGTCGAGGGCACCGTCAGCCGACCGTCGTGGACCTCCGCGACCTGGTCGACGGCCGTCAGGTGGGTGCGGTCGTGGGTGACCAGGACGGTGGCGGTGGCGCGTTGGTGGGTGAGGGTGGTGAGCAGTTCCAGGACGGCGGCGCCGCGTTCGTGGTCGAGGGCGCTGGTGGGCTCGTCGACCAGGAGGACGGTGGGGTCGTTCATCAGGGCGCGGGCGATGTTCACCCGCTGGCGCTGACCGCCGGAGAGCTGGTGCGGGCGGCGGGCCGCCTGGTCGCGCAGGCCGACGGCGTCCAGCAGCTCCAGGGCCCGGGGGAGGGCGCCGCGCGGGGCGCGTCCGTCCAGGTGGGCCATCACCTGGAGCTGTTCGACGGCGGTGAGCGAGGGCAGCAGGTTGGGCTGCTGGAAGACGATGCCGATCCGGTGCCGGCGCAGCGCCGTCAGCGCGGTGCGGCCTAGGCCGGTGGTGTCCGTGCCGTCCACCACCACCCGGCCGGAGTCCGGGGCGATCAGGGTGGCGGCGACCGCCAGCAGGCTGGACTTGCCCGAGCCGGAGGGGCCCACCACGGCGGTGAGCGTGCCCTTGGGGACGGTCAGCGAGACGTCGTCGAGGGCGGTCAGCCGGCCGTCGCCGTCCGGGTAGGTCAGGGTGACGTGGTCGAGCAGAAGACTCATCGGGCGCTCCCCAGGGCGGTCAGCGGGTCGACGGAGGTGATGCGGCGCACCGACAGGGCCGCGCCGACCGCGCCGAGCGCGATCATGACGACGGCGGGCACCAGCACGGTCGGGGCGTCCAGGACGAACGGGACGGCGGAGCCGATCAGCGCGCCGACGCCGGCGGCGAGCGCCGTGCCGAGCGCGGTGCCGAGCAGCAGCAGGACGACGGCCTGGCCCAGCGCGTCGCGCAGCAGGTAGCGGGTGGAGGCGCCGAGCGCCTTGAGGACGGCGATGTCGCCGCTGCGCTGGATCGTCCAGACCGTGAAGAACGCCCCGATCACCAGCGCCGAGATGGCGAACAGGAAGCCCCGCATGAGCTGCAGCGAGCCGTTCTCGGAGGTGTAGGAGCCGATCGCGGCGAGCGCGTCGTCCCGGCCGCGGGTCTCGGTGCCGAGGGCGGCGTCGGCGGCGCCCAGGTCGGCGCCCTTCGCGGTGGTGAGCGCGACCACGGTGGCGTGGCCGGCGCCGCCGGGGGCGGCCCGCTGCCAGTCGGCGAGGGTGGTCCAGACGACCGGGGTGTGGCTGTAGGAGGCGTCCCCGGAGACGGCCGCGACCGTCAGCGGATGGCCGGCGACGGTGAACGCGTCGCCCGGGCGCAGCCCGCCGAGGTCCTCGGCGGCGGTCTCCGACAGCACCGCCCGGCCGGCGGCGAGGTCGGCGCCCCGCGGGGCGAGCGGGGAGCCGTCGGGCACGCCGAAGACGGAGAGCGCGGCCGTGCGCGGGCCGGCCGCCGCCTTGGTGGTGGCGATGCCGAGCGGCTGCGCGTCGGTGACGCCGGGCGTCCGGGCCCAGCCCTGCCACTGCTCGGGGGTGACCTGGGAGTCGGTGAACGACAGCTTCTGGCCGTCGGCGGGCCGGCCGAAGGCCAGGTGGTCGGCGGGCAGACCGGTGATCGCCGAGATGTTCTGCCGGCCCAGCCCGGCCGTCAGGCCGGACAGCAGGCCGACCAGCACCGTGATCAGTACGATGACGGTCCCCATCAGGGCGAACCGCCCCTTGGCGAACCGCAGGTCCCTCCAGGCGACGAACACCGAAATCCCTTCCGATCGATCCACTGCGACACTGACGAGACTCGTCGAGGAACGGCCCCTCGGGCATCGCACCGGGGATTGGATCCTCGGCATCGAAGGGCAGAGCCGGAGTTCAACCTTTCGATTGATGCCGGTCGGCGGCGCGCGCCCTAGGCTGGACGGATGGCGACCGATCGACCCCGTACCACCCCCGTCGCCCGCGTCCTCCAGGTCTGCCTGCACCTGCTCGTGGCGGGCCTGCTGGCGCTCGCCGTCGTCCGCGCCCTGGCCGGCCGGGGCGGCGACCCGGCCGGCGTCACCGCCGCGGCCACCGCGATGGCCGCCGTCTACACGGCCGGACCGCTGATCGGCGCGGTCGGCCGCTCCCGGCGGGCCGCCGGGCTCTGGCTGGCACTGCTCGCCGTCACCTGGGCGGGCGTGCTGGTGGCCACCCAGGACGGTGTCTGGCTGGCCTTCCCGCTGTACTTCCTGGAGTTGCACCTGCTCGGCCGGCGCGCCGGGCTGGTGGCGGTGGGGCTCACCGCGGTCGCCTCGATCGCCGCGTACGCCGCGCACCAGCACGTGTTCAGCCTCGCCGCGGCGATCGGGCCGCTGCTGGGCGCCGCCGTCGCCACCGCGACCGTCCTCGGCTACCAGGCGCTCTACCGGGAGAGCGAGGAGCGGAGCCGCCTGATCGACGAGCTCACCGCCGCCCGCGCGGACCTCGCCGCCGCCCACCACGCGGCCGGCGTCCTCGCCGAGCGCGAGCGGCTGGCCCGGGAGATCCACGACACCCTCGCGCAGGGCCTCACCAGCATCCAGCTGCTGCTGCGGGCCGCCCAGCGGGCGCTGCCCGAGCGCACCGACTCCGCCGCCGAGTACGTCGAACAGGCCCGGCAGTCCGCGCAGGACAACCTCGACGAGGCCCGCCGCTTCGTGCGCGCGCTCACCCCGCCGGCGCTGGAGAGCGACACGCTGCCGGTCGCGCTGGAGCGGCTGTGCGCGACGACGTCGGCGCGCAGCGGCCTGGCGGTGCGGCTGCACGTCTCCGGCGAGCGGGTCCGGCTGCCGGTGCCGCACGAGGTGGCGCTGCTGCGGATCGCGCAGTCGGCGCTCGGGAACACGGTGCGGCACGCGCGGGCGACGCACGCGGTGGTGACGCTCGGGTTCAGGGCGGGGGAGGTGGCGCTGGACGTGGTGGACGACGGGGCCGGGTTCGATCCGGCGGGCGTCGGCGGTCCGGAGGCGTCGGCGGACGGGGACGGCGGGTTCGGGCTGCCGTCGATGCGGGCCCGGGCCCGGGCGCTCGGCGGGACCTTCGCGGTGGAGTCCGCGCCCGGGGAGGGCACGGCGCTCGCCGTGCTGCTGCCGGTGCCCGACGCTCCGGGTGATTCGAGTGAGGAGTCCGCGTGACGACCGACGGTGTGATCCGCCTGCTGCTCGCCGACGACCATCCGGTCGTCCGGGCCGGGCTGCGGGCCGTGCTGGAGAGCGAGCCGGACTTCGCGATCGTCGCGGAGGCGGCGACGGCCGAGCGGGCCGTCGAGCTGGCGGCGGAGACGGACGTCGACGTGGTGCTGATGGACCTGCAGTTCGGGCCCGGCTCGGCGATGAACGGTGCGCAGGCCACCGCCGCGATCACCGCGCGGGGCGCGGGGGCGCCGCGGGTGCTGGTGGTGACCACGTACGACACCGACGCGGACACCCTGCCGGCGCTGGAGGCCGGGGCCACCGGGTACCTGCTGAAGGACGCGCCGCCGGAGGAACTCGCGCGGGCCGTGCGGTCGGCGGCGGCGGGGCGCACGGCGCTGGCGCCGACGGTGGCGGACCGGCTGCTGGAGCGGATGCGGACGCCTGCGGCGGCGCTGAGCGTGCGGGAGACGGAGGTGCTGGGACTGGTCGCGGACGGGCTCACCAACCAGGCGATCAGCCGGCGGCTGCAGCTGAGCCTGGCGACGGTGAAGTCGCATCTGGTGCACATCTACACGAAGTTGGGTGTGGAGTCGCGGACGGCGGCGGTGCGGGAGGCGCGGGCGCGGGGGTTGATTCGGCGCGGGGTGTGAGGGGTGCCGTGCGGGCGGTTTGAGGGGGACGGGGAGGGTGGGGTCGGGTGTGGAGTCGCGGACGGCGGCGGGGAGCGGCCCGGCCCGGGCGTAGGGTGGGGCGGGTAGCCCGAGTACCCCGGTGTGCCGTGTGAGTGGAGGACGATCCCCCGATGGCCGTGCGACTCGACGAACTCCCTGTGCCCGTGATCGCCGCGCCGATGGCCGGCGGGCCGTCGACGCCGGAGCTGGTGGCGGCCGTGAGCGGTGCGGGCGGGCTCGGGTTCCTCGCCGCCGGGTACCGCAGTGCCGGAGAGACGTTCGAACAGGTCCGCGAAGTACGGAAGTTGACGGACCGCCCGTTCGGCCTGAACCTCTTCGTGCCCGCCGAACCGGGCGACCCCGCGGTCGTCGCCGCCTACCGGGAGCGGCTGCGCCCGGAGGCCGGGAGGCACGGGGTGACCCTGCCGGAGGCGATCACGCCGGACCGCGACGACTGGGACGCCAAGATCGCCGGGCTGCTCGCCGAACCGGCCCCGGTCCCGGTGGTCTCCTACACCTTCGGGCTGCCCTCCGCCGAGGAGGCCCGGGCGCTGCGCGCGGCGGGCGTCCTCCAGGTCGGCACGGTGACCACGCCGGAGGAGGCGCTCCGCGCCGAGGCGGTCGGGATGGACGCGCTGTGCGTGCAGGGGCCGGAGGCGGGCGGGCACCGCGGCACCCACCGGACGGCGGACGTCCCCGGCGAGCTGCCGCTGCTCCACCTGCTGCCCGCCGTCCGGGCGGTGACCGGGCTGCCGCTGATCGCGGCCGGCGGGCTGTCGGACGGCCCGGCGGTGGCGGCCGCGCTGCGGGCCGGGGCGGTGGCGGTGCAGGTGGGGACGGCGCTGCTGCGCGCGGACGAGGCCGGGACGGCGGCGGCGCACCGGGCGGCGCTGACGGAGTTCGACGGGACGACGGTGACCAGGGCGTTCACCGGCCGTCCGGCGCGGGCGCTGCGCAACGACTTCACCGACCGGTTCGGGCCGTACGCGCCCGCCGCCTACCCGGACGTGCACCACCTGACCCGGCCGCTGCGCGCGGCGGCAACCGGGCGCGGCGACGCGCAGGCGATGCACCTGTGGGCGGGGACGGGCCACCGGGCGGCGCGCAGCGGTCCGGCGGCGGAGCTGGTGGCGGAGTTGTGGAAGGACGCCCGGGCCGCCGGGCTGTGAGGCCCGGCGGCCCGGGCGGCGGCGGCGCTCAGCCGAGCAACTCGGCCATCCAGGCCTCGATGGCCGGCACCGTGCGCGGCAGCGCCCCGGACATCAGCCGCGCGCCGTCGGCGGTGATGACGAGGTCGTCCTCGATCCGGATGCCGAGGCCGCGCAGTTCGGCGGGCAGCGTCTCGTCGTCGGGCTGGAGGTAGAGGCCGGGCTCGACGGTGAGCACGTGGCCCTCCTCCAGGACGCCGTCCAGGTACGTCTCGGCGCGGGCCTTGGCGCAGTCGTGGACGTCCAGGCCGAGCATGTGGCCGGTGCCGCAGAGGGTGTAGCGGCGGTAGACGCCGCTGTCGTCGGCGAGCGCCTCCTCGGCGGAGACCGGCAGGACGCCCCAGTCGGCGAGGCCCTCGGCGATGACCCGGGCGGCAGCGGCGTGGAAGTCGCGGAAGCGGGCGCCGGGGCGCAGCGCGTCGATGCCGGCCTGCTGGGCGGCGAGGACGAGTTCGTAGGCCTGCCGCTGGACGGGGGTGAAGGTGCCGCCGAGCGGCAGGGTGCGGGTGATGTCGGCGGTGTAGAGGGTGTCGGTCTCCACGCCGGCGTCGAACAGCAGCAGCGCGTTCGGGTCGAGGGCGCCGTCGTTGCGGATCCAGTGCAGGACGCAGGCGTGGGCGCCGGAGGCGGCGATGGTCTCGTAGCCGGTGCCGTTGCCCTCGGCGCGGGCGCGCAGGTTGAACACGCCCTCGATCCAGCGCTCGCCGCGGTGGTGGCGCAGGGCGGCGGGCAGGGCGCGCACGACGTCCTCGAAGCCGAGCACGGTGTGGTCGACGGAGAGCTGGAGCTGCTCGACCTCCCAGGCGTCCTTGACCAGCCGCAGTTCGGACAGCACGGCGGCGAACAGGCCGTCGTCGGCGGCGAGCGCGTCGGCGCCGGGGCGGCCGGTGGCGGCGTCCAGCGCGGGGTCGACGCCGGTGAGGACGCGGGTGGCGGGCTGCGGGCCGGTGAGCAGCTTCTCCAGCTCGTCGAGGTGCTGGACGCGCACGCCGGTGAGCCGGGCGGCCTCGTCGAGGTCGGGGCGGCGGCCGACCCAGAATTCGCCGTAGCGGCGGTCGCGGAAGAACTCGGCGCCGCGCACCGGGTCGCCGCCGCGCGGGGAGCGGGGGCGCAGGTAGAGGACGGGCTCGTGGCCGTCGGGGCCGGTGGGCTCCAGGACGAGGACGTGGCCGACCTGGTCCTCGCCGGTGAGGCCGGTGAGCCAGGCGTAGGCGCTGTGCGGGCGGAAGCGGTAGTCGCAGTCGTTGCTGCGGACCTTGAGCTGTCCGGCCGGGACGATCAGGCGCTCGCCGGGGAAGGCGGCGGAGAGCCGGGCGCGGCGGGCGGGGGTCACGGCGTACCCGGGGACCCGGTCGTCGGCCGGCAGCGGCGTGGCCGCCCAGGAGGTGCCCATGAAGGCGTTGAGGGCGGGGGAGACGGGGAGGTCGTGGCTTCCGGTGTTGAGGCCGGTCTGACGGAGGGTCACCGGTTGACTCCTAAGCGGGTGGTGCGGATTCGGGGGAGGGGGGTGGCGGCACGGACACAGCTCGGTAACGGGTGGCGTCACCTCTTGTGCAGTGCAATTTCACATTACTATGTTACGGGTCACACCACGGAGCGGCTAGACCCCTGAGGTCGCCCTCCGAGGCTGGTCCCGGATCCACCCCCGGGGCGGACGACGGGCCTTCACGGCGGGCCCCCCACTGCGGAGTCAGATATGAACAGGCGTATTCAGACCGCCCTCGCGGCCTCCATTGCGGCGACACTCACCCTCGGCCTCGGGGCCTGCGCCAAGGACAAGGGCGACGACACCTCCGGTGAGAACACCGCGGCCTCCACCAAGGCCCCGGGCGCCGCGGCCGGCTCCGTCGTCGGCGGTACGCCGGTCAAGGGCGGCACCCTGCACGTCCTCACCAACCAGGACTTCGCCCACCTCGACCCGGCCCGCAACTGGGTGCTCCCGACCATGGACTTCGGTACCCGGCTGCTCTACCGCACCCTGGTCACCTTCAAGGCCGAGCCGGGCCCGGCCGGCAGCGAGATCGTCCCGGACCTCGCCACCGATGTCGGCCGCCCCTCGGACGGCGGCAAGACCTGGGCCTTCACCCTGAAGGACGGCGTCAAGTACGAGGACGGCACCCCGATCAAGTCGGCCGACATCAAGTACAACGTCGAGCGCTCGTTCGCCGCCGACCTCACCGGTGGTCCCGACTACGCCCAGCAGTACCTGGCCGGTGGCGAGAACTACAAGGGCCCGCTGAACGGCGAGCACCTGCCGAGCATCGAGACGCCGGACGACAAGAACATCATCTTCCACCTCAAGCGCCCGGTCGCCGAGTTCTCCTTCACCACGACGCTGCCCACCTTCTCGCCGGTTCCGCAGTCCCAGGAGAAGGGCACCCAGTACGACCAGCGGCCGTTCTCCTCCGGCCCGTACAAGATCGACACCTACGACCGCGGCAAGAGCCTGGTGCTGGTGCGCAACAGCAACTGGGACGCCTCCACCGACACGGTCCGCAAGGCCTACCCGGACAAGATCGTGGTCACCCAGGGCATCAAGGGCGGCCAGGCCGACGACCGGATCATCGCCAGCGACGGCGCCGACGCCAACGCGATCGAGATGCCGTGGATGCGCCCCGAGTCGGTGCCGAAGGTGCTGCCCAAGGAGGACGTCAAGTCCCGCATGATCGCCGAGGTGACCGGCTGCACCGACAGCCTCTACCTCAACACCGCCAAGGCGCCGTTCGACGACCCGAAGGTCCGCGAGGCGATGATGTGGGCGATCGACCGCGAGGCCCAGGTCACCGCGTTCGGCGGCCCGGCGATGGCCGACGTCGCCACCACCTTCCTGCCGCCGTCGCTGGCCGGCGGCGTCAAGGGCGACCCGCTGAAGGTCCCCCCGGCGGGTGACCCGGAGAAGGCGAAGGCGCTGCTGAAGGAGGCCGGCAAGACCGACCTCAAGCTCCAGCTCACCGTCTCGCTCGGTGACAAGGTCCGCGCCGAGGCCATCCAGCAGTCCCTCTCGAAGTCCGGCGTCCAGGTCACCATCAACACCGTGGACCCGTCCGCCTTCGCCGACACCATCGGCGACATCAAGAACGCCCCCGAGCTGCTGATCCAGGGCTGGTGCCCGGACTACCCGTCCGGCTCGACCTTCGCCCCCTTCCTGTTCGACGGCCGGACGATCAAGGAGAAGGGCAACCAGGGCAACTACAGCCAGTTCAAGGACCAGGCCACGATGGACGAGATGGACCGCATCGCGGCCCTGACGGACGTCGCGGAGGCCAACAAGGCCTGGCAGAAGCTGGACGAGGAGATCATGAAGAAGGCTCCGGCCGTCCCGCTGATGTGGGAGCGCCGCCCGCTCCTGGTCGGCACCAACGTGGCCGGCGCGTTCGGCAACTCCGGCTACGCCGGGATGCTCGACCTGGGCGCGATCGGCCTCAAGGACCCCTCGAAGAACCAGGGCTGAGGGACCGTCAGGACATGAGTACTACCACTGAGCCCGCCGCCGCGCCCGTCGCGGCGGCGGGCCCCGCGAAGCCCTCCGGGCGCGGGCCCTGGCGGCTGGTCTGGGACCAGCTGTGGGCCAAGGGGTCGGCCCGGTTCGGGCTGATCACCGTCGTCCTCCTGATTCTGATGGCGATCCTGGCCGGCCCGCTGAGCGCGCTCGGCGGCTGGTCCCCCGAGGAGTTCGACAAGCGCGCCGTGGACGCCTACCTGGGCGGTCTGCCCAAGGGCGACTTCGGCGGCATGGGCGCCCGGCACTGGTTCGGCGTCGAGCCGGTCACCGGCCGCGACCTGTTCGCCCGCGTCCTGCACGGCGGCCAGGTGTCGCTGCTGATCGCCTTCACCGCCACCGCCCTCGTCGTGATCGCCGGCACCCTGGCCGGCATCGCGGCCGGCTACTTCGGCGGCCGGGTCGACAACGTGCTGTCCCGGCTGATGGACCTCACGATGTCCTTCCCGTCGCTGATCTTCATGATCGCGATGATGTCGGTGGCCAAGGACGTCAACCGGATCCTGCTGATGACCACGGTGATCGGCCTGTTCGGCTGGCCCGGCATCGCCCGCGTGGTCCGCGGCCAGACCCTCTCGCTCAAGCACCGCGAGTACGTCGAGGCGGCCAAGGTCGGGGGCGCCCGCTCCTGGCGCATCCTCACCAGGGAGATCCTGCCGAACGTCTCCGGCCCGATCATCGCCTACACCACGCTGCTGATCCCCGGCATGATCGCCACCGAGGCCGCGCTCTCCTACCTCGGCGTCGGGGTCCGCCCGCCGACGGCCTCCTGGGGCCAGATGATCGCCGAGTCCATCGTCCACTACGAGACAGACCCGACGTACTTCCTGATCCCGACGGTCTTCCTCTTCGTCGCCGTCCTCGCCTTCACCCTGCTCGGTGACGCGCTGCGCGACATCCTCGACCCGAAGGGAGGCCGGTCGTGATCCTGTACCTCGGCCGCCGGCTGATCGGCGTGGCCGGCATCATGCTGGCCATCTGCGCCATCACCTTCACCATCTTCTACCTGCTGCCCAACGACCCGGCCGCGGCCGCCTGCGGCAAGACCTGCAGCCCCGAGCGGCTCGCCGAGGTCCAGGCCGCGATGGGCCTCGACAAGCCGGTCTGGGAACAGTTCGGCGCCTACCTGGTCGGCATCGTGGCCGGCCGCGACTACGGCACCGGCCCCAGCGCCGCCCACTGCGGCTTCCCCTGCCTCGGCTACTCCTACGAGTACTCCCTGCCGGTCTGGGACCTGCTGGTGGACCGCCTGCCGGTCTCGGTCTCGCTCGCCATCGGCGCCTCCGTGCTCTGGCTGGTGCTCGGCCTCGGCGCCGGCGTCACCTCGGCGCTGCGCAAGAACACCGCCGTCGACAAGATCCTCACCGTCCTGTCGGTCGGCACCGCCTCGCTGCCGGTCTACTTCACCTCGATCATGCTGATCTGGGGGGTCGTCCGGACGGCGGGACTCCTGCCCTACCCGGCGTACCACAAGTTCACCGACAACCCGCTCTCGTGGGCGTCCAACCTGCTGCTGCCGTGGATCGCGCTGGCCCTGCTGTACGCGGCCCAGTACGCCCGGCAGAGCCGCAACTCGATGATCGAGGCGATGTCGGAGCCGTACATCCGCACCGCCCGCGCCAAGGGCATGCCCGCGCGCACCGTCACCGTCAAGCACGGGCTGCGCTCCGGTATGACGCCGATCCTCACCATCTTCGGCATGGACCTCGGCGGCCTGCTGGCCGGCGCCGTCATCACCGAGTCGATCTTCGGACTGCCCGGCATCGGACGCCTCTTCTACGACGGCCTGCTCCGCTCGGACCAGCCCGTCATCCTCGGAGTCACCCTGCTCGCGGCCTTCTTCATCGTGGTCGCGAACCTGCTGGTCGACGTGCTCTACGCATTCGTCGACCCGAGAGTGAGGTACTGATGACCGCCCTTCTGGAGGTCGACGACCTCAAGGTCTCCTTCACCACCCCGCGCGGCGTCGTCCGGGCCGTCGACGGCATCAACTTCACCGTCGAGGCCGGGAAGACCCTCGGCCTGGTCGGCGAGTCCGGCAGCGGCAAGTCCGTCACCTCGCTCGCCGTCATGGGCCTGCACCGCGGCGCCGCCGTCACCGGCTCGATCCGGCTGCACGG
This sequence comes from Kitasatospora sp. NPDC008115, assembly GCF_042957205.1. Lineage (NCBI taxonomy): Bacteria > Bacillati > Actinomycetota > Actinomycetes > Kitasatosporales > Streptomycetaceae > Kitasatospora > Kitasatospora sp. NPDC008115. The sequence goes on from NZ_JBIBHU010000011.1 coordinate 51,642, forward strand.
CCAGGAGCTCAACGGGCTCGGCGAGCGGGAACTCGGCACCGTCCGGGGCCGGCGGATCGCCATGATCTTCCAGGACCCGCTCTCCAGCCTGCACCCCTTCTACACCGTCGGGGAGCAGATCGCCGAGCACTACCGGGTGCACTTCAAGGCCTCCCGCAAGGCCGCGCGCCAGCGCGCCGTCGAGATGCTCGCCGAGGTGGGCATCCCCGAACCCGCCCGCCGGGTCGACGAGTACCCGCACCAGTTCTCCGGCGGCATGCGCCAGCGCGTGATGATCGCCATGGCGCTCGCCTGCGAGCCCGAACTGCTGATCGCCGACGAGCCGACCACCGCGCTCGACGTCACCGTCCAGGCCCAGATCCTCGATCTGATCGCCCGGATCCAGCAGGAGCGCGGCCTCGGCGTCGTGATGATCACCCACGACCTCGGCGTGGTCGCCCGGGTCGCCCACGAGGTGCTGGTCATGTACGGCGGACGCGCCGCCGAACAGGCCGCCGTGGAGCGGCTGTTCGCCGCCCCCGCGCACCCCTACACCCGCGGGCTGCTCGACTCGCTGCCCCGCCTGGACGACACCGACGACGCCCCGCTGCGGGCCATCCCCGGCAGCCCGCCGTCGCTGATCGCCCCCGCCCCCGGCTGCTCCTTCGCCCCGCGCTGCGCCCGCACCACCGCCGCCACCGCCGAGGAACACGCCCGCTGCCTGGCCGAGCGCCCGTCGTTCGGCCCGCTCTCGCCCGGCCACCAGGCCGCCTGCCACCTGCCGCTGGTGCCGGAAGGAGCCCTGGGATGACCGCGACCACCGAGCCCGCCCAGCCCCTGCTGTCCGTCCGGGACCTGGTGAAGGCCTTCCCCGGCCGCCGCTCGCGCACCGGCAAGGCCGGCGCCCCGATCCGCGCCGTCGACGGGGTGAGCTTCGACGTCGGCGCCGGCGAGACCCTCGGCCTGGTCGGCGAGTCCGGCTGCGGAAAGTCCACTACCGGGCGCATGGTCGTCCGGCTGATCGACCCGACCTCCGGCACCGTCAACTTCGACGGCACCGAGATCGGCGGCCTGAGCCAGGCGCAGCTGCGCCCGCACCGCAAGCACCTGCAGATGGTCTTCCAGGACCCGTACTCCTCGCTGAACCCCCGCCAGACGGTGGCCCGGATCATCTCCGAGCCGCTGCTGGTCCAGGGCACCGGCGCGGCCGAGGCGCGCAAGCGGGCCGCCGAGCTGATGGAGCTGGTCGGCCTCATCCCCGAGCACCTGGACCGCTACCCGCACGAGTTCTCCGGCGGCCAGGCCCAGCGCATCGGCATCGCCCGCTCGCTGGCCACCTCGCCCCGGCTGGTGGTCGCCGACGAGCCGGTCTCCGCGCTGGACGTCTCCATCCAGGCCCAGGTGGTCAATCTGATGGAGCGGCTCCAGGACGAGCTGGGGCTGGCGTACATCTTCATCGCGCACGACCTCTCGGTGGTCAAGCGGGTCTGCGACCGGGTCGCGGTGATGTACCTCGGCCGGATCGTCGAGATCGGCGACAAGCACCAGGTGTACGGCAACCCGGCGCACCCGTACACCAAGGCGCTGCTCTCCGCGGTGCCGCTGCCGGACCCGGCCGCGGAGCGGGAGCGCGAGCGGATCGTGCTGCTCGGCGACCCGCCGAGCCCGGCCGACCCGCCGTCCGGGTGCAGCTTCCACCCGCGCTGCCCGAAGGCGCAGGAGGTCTGCCGCACCGAGCGGCCGCTGCTGCAGATCGCCGGGCCCGGTGGGCGCGAGGCGGCCTGCCACTTCCCGGAGAACTGACCCGGGGAACCGGGGAACGGGGACCTGGAGAACCCGGGAAGCCGCCCCGGAACACGGTCTCGCGGCCGCGGGCGTCCGCCGTTGGGCGCGCCCCCGGCCGCGGCTCGACCGCCGTACCGTCCAGTCACCCCCACGGCGGGCGGTACGGCACCACCCGCGCGCGGAGCACCGGCTCCGCGCGCACCACGAACGCCCGGTCGGGCGCGGCGGGGAGCCTGTTGAGGGCCGCGTCCGACCGGGTCACCCGGGCCGCTCCTGTGGCCGGGTGCGGCGGGCTCGCCGGGCCGACCTGGGTCGTCGGTCCCGGCGGGCCCGTCGGGCTTTCCGGCCCCGGCCGCACGCCGGCCGGGGCCGGGCTCAGCCGGGGCCGGGATCCTCGGACGGCAGCCGGCGCGGGCCGGGGCCCCCGGCGGCGAGCGCGTCCTTCGGGTTGAGCACCCGGCAGCGGCGCAGCGAGAGGCAGCCGCAGCCGATGCAGCCGGTCAGTTCGCCCTCCAGCCGCTCGATCTCCCGGCGCCGGGCCGCCAGCAGCGCCGCCCAGCGGCGCGAGATCCGCTCCCAGTCGCGCTTGTCCGGCATCCGGTCGGCGGGCAGGCCGGTGAACACCTCGGCCACCTCGGCCAGTCAGCCCCTGGTCCTCGTAGAACCGCACCGCGGAGATCGCCGCGGTGATCGCGGCGATGCTGGTCAGCCGGCTGCTGGCCCGGCTGGGGCCCTCGCGCGCCTATCTGACCGGTTTCCTGGTGTTCGCCGGCGGCGCCGCGCTGACCGCGGTCAGCCCGTCGATGGAGACGCTGATCGCCGGGCGGATCGTCCAGGGCCTGGGCGGCGGCCTGATGGCCGGCCTCGGCTACGCGGTGATCCGCACCGCGCTGCCGGAGCGGCTGTGGACCAGGGCGGCCGGGCTGGTGTCGGCGATGTGGGGCGTGGGCACGCTGGTCGGGCCCTCGCTGGGCGGGCTCTTCGCCGAACTGGGCCTGTGGCGCGGGGCGTACGTGCTGCTGCTGGCGGCGGCCGTGGTGCTTGCGGTACTGGCCCGGCGCTCGCTGCCGGGGCCGTCCGGGCGGGGGCGGTCGGGCGAGCCGCTGCCGCTGGCCTCGCTGCTGCTGCTGACCCTGGCGGCGGCGACGTTCAGCATCAGCTCGGCGGTGCCGCGCGGCTGGGCGACGGTGTTGTGCATCGTGCTGGGCCTGGCGCTGCTGGCCGGGTTCGTGGCAGCGGAGCGCGGCGGCGCGGCGAGCGTCCTGCCGAAGCTCACCTACCGGCGCGGCAACCACCTGAAGTGGATCTACCTGACCGTCGCGGTGTACTGCACCGGTGTGATGACCGAGACCTTCATCCCGCTGTTCGGCCAGGAGCTGGGCGGGCTGAGCCCGCTGGCGGCCGGATTCCTGGGTGCGACGGTCTCGGTGGGCTGGACGTCCGCGCAGCTGTTCAGCGTCAACATGAGCTCGGAGCGGGCCCGCGCACTGGCGATCCGGCTGGGCCCGGCGGTGCTCACGGCGGGCCTGCTGGCGTACGGCCTGCTGCAGAGCGGCTCGGCGTCCGGCGGTCGGGTGCTGCTGTGGGCGGTGGTGCTGATCGCGGGCGGCACCGGCATCGGGGTCGCCTTCCCGCACCTGAGCGTCACGGCGATGCGCAGCACCGACGACGAGGCGGAGGGCGCCAAGGCGGCGGCCGGGCTGAACACCACCCAGCTGATCGCCTTCTCGGTGAGCTCGGCGGTGGCCGGGACGCTGGTGAGCATGGGCGGGGACTCGACGCTGGACGGCGCCAGGTACATGGTCCTCGGGCTCGGCGCGCTGACCGTGTTCGGCACCGTCACCGCGGCGATGAGCCTGCGGCGCCGGGCCCGCGCCTGAGCGGGCAAGCGGCCGCCCCGGCCCTCCGTGGGGGAGGGCCGGGGCGGCCTGTCCGTGGTACCTGTCTTCCACGGGGACCCGGTGCTCAGGACACCGGGGGTTCGGGTGCCGGGGTCAGGACGCGGGGCCCACCCGGACGGTGGTGATCCGCCCGCCCTGGGCCTCGCGGACGACCTCGATCCTGGTGTTGGTGTCCGGGACCTTGACGCCGAGCATCGGGGTCGCCGGGTCGCTGTACACGCCGGTGCGGTCGTTGAACGCGGGGACGGCCGGCTTGGAGCCGATCCGGACCGGCACGCCCGCCTTGTGCAGGGTGAACGCGGTGGTCGGCTTGAGCGAGAAGGTCGCGTCGTAGGTCTGCGCCCGGCCGTTGACCAGGGTGCCGTCGGCGAAGCGGATCGGCGTCGGGTGGGCGTCGATCGGCAGGATCATGCCGCCGCCGGGGTGGTCCTTGGTGTTGTTGTCGCCGTAGCCGGTGTCCCAGAGCCAGATGAGCACGCCCTCCTGGTACGGGTAGTTGTCGACGATGTCCTTCTTGCCCTCCACTCCGGTGTAGCCGAAGTTGTACGGGCCCGTCTTCAGGAACTCGCCGTAGCCGGTGTAGCGGCGGTTCTCCACCAGGTAGGCGCGCGGGTGCTGCTTGACCGCGGTGCGGCCGGTGACGACGGTGAAGCCGGAGACGGTCCAGTCGCCCGCGCCGTTCTCGGCGCCGTCGGCGAACAGCTCGGTGGCGCCGGCGGTGATCTTCACCGCGTCGACCAGCACGCCCTTGCCGTGGGTGTTGCCGTCCGAGGTGACGTGGAAGCGCAGCCGGACGTTCTTCCCGGTGTAGCCGTCCAGCGGGATGTGCAGCTGCCGGTAGGCGCCCGAGGTGCCGCTCAGGCCGGGGACGTTGGCGCTGGTGCTGCCGATCGGGGCGCCGTCCACGGTGCCGGGCAGCGCGGTCCAGGTCTTGCCGCCGTCGGCGGAGGCCTCGACGGTCAGGAAGTCGTAGTCCTGCTCGATGTCGTACCAGACCGCCGCGTCGAGGGCGGCCGGGCCGGTGACGGAGGTGAGGTCCACCTCACGGGCCAGCGAGTTGTCCAGGTTGTCGCCGGTCTCGCTCCACCACTGCTTGCCGCCCTCGCGCGGGTCGGCGAGGTCGGTGCTGGTGGTGCCGTCGGGCAGGTGGACCAGGACGGCCTGCGCCTGGTCGGTGTTGTAGCCGCTGACGCCGAGCGCGTGGCTGGAGCGGGTGGCGGCCTGCGCCTCGTCGTAGTCGAGCCAGCCGAACTGCAGCTTGCTCCAGGCGTCGAGGTCGGCGGGGTAGGCGCCGGTGGTGTTCTTGCCCTTGCCCAGGTACGAGCCGGAGGACATCAGCGACCAGAAGTTGACGCTGTTGTCGCCGCCGTTGGTGCTGTACAGGTCGGGCAGGCCGAGGTTGTGGCCGAACTCGTGGGCGAACAGGCCCACGCCGCTGTTCTCGCCCGCCTGGACGTAGTCGTAGACGTACAGGCCGCTGTCGCCGACCGGGGCGCCGCCGATCCGGTTGCCCGCCGGGCCGGTCTGGCCGGTCGGGTCCGGGAAGGTCCAGCTGCGGTGCGCCCACAGCGCGTCGGCGCCCTGCGTGCCGCCGCCCCAGGTCTCGTCGACGCCCGCGTGCACCACGATGACGTTGTCGAGGTAGCCGTCCGGCTGGGCGAACTCGCCGTCCTTGTCGTGGTCGTAGCGGTCGTAGATGTCGTACTGGGCCAGCTCGGCCTTGACGTCGGTGACCGAGCGGCCCTTGGCGAGCTCGCCGTCGTACCAGGCCTTCACCGCGTCGCGGATGAACTCCGAGCCCTGGGTCCAGGCACCGGAGCCCTGCGGGCCCTTGTTGGAGCCGTAGCGGGCCTCGTTCCAGGGCAGGGTGACCCAGTTGCTGACGGTGCCCTCGATGTCGTAGCGGCCGGAGGACTGGGTGCGGAAGTAGTTGCGCATCGAGACCGCGCCGGGCGAGTCGTCGAAGAACATCTTCTGGTAGTACTGCTGGCTGAAGTCCCGGTTCCAGAGCGTGTGGTTGTCGCTCCGGCCGGGCTTGGGGATGGCGTTGTGCAGCGGGCCCGGGGTGCCGCCGTAGCGCGGCTGGCCGTTGTGCAGCGTGGTGGTGTCCACCTGGTCGCCGAACTGGGCGAGGATGACGAAGACCTTGTCCTTGCGCTGCTGGGCGAGCTGGACGTAGTCGTTGCCGATCCGCACCTTGGCGGGCGCCCGGCGGCCGGCGCTCTTCGCCGCGATGCCCTTGTTGACCTGCTCCAGCGCCTTGGTGCGCAGCGACTGGCGCTCGCGCTCCTGCGGGGCGAGCGGGGCGGGCGGGGCTTCGAGCCCGCCGGCCTCGGCGCCGGAGCCGCTCCCGGCGGTGAGGGCGGGTGCGGGGGAGGGGGTGGCGGCCTGGGCGGGGGACCCGAGGAGGGTGGCCGCTATCGCGCTCGTGGTGAGCGCGGCCGCGAACGCCGCGGACAGTCTGCGCAACTGACCGGTCCTTTCCGGACGGGGGTGGTCGGGTGAGCGCAGGTAATATTTCACATGTCACGGGTTACATGGAAGACCTTGGGCATCGGCGTCGGCCCGCGACGCGGAACGCCGCCCGGCCCGGGTGGGGGCCGTGCGGCGCTCGGAGGGTGAGGGGCGGTCAGCCGGTCGTGTAGTCCAGGATGACGCTGACCAGCGCGAGTGCGCCGAACACCAGCCCCAGGGTGGTCCGTCCGGCGGCGTGCAGGGCCAGCGCGCCGGTCGCGAAGACCACCAGTTTGAGGGCGATCTCGGGGGCGAGCGGCAGCGGGAAGGCCGGCCCGCCCGCGGCCAGGAACAGGCCCCAGACGGTCGCGGCGAGCACCGGGGCGCCCACCCCGAGCAGGATCCGCACCGGGGTGCCGAAGCCGGTCCGGAAGCCCCAGTAGCAGAGCGCCGCCAGCAGGCCCAGCTCCAGGGCGAAGGCGAGCCCGCCGTTGGCCACGGCCAGCGGGGTCCACTGCCGCTGGGCGACCGGGCCCGGTCTGCCGATCCTCATCCGTCCGTCCTCCCCGTGGTGTTCCGGCGTCCGGGTCGGGCGCCGATCATGATCGGGAGTCTGGCAGGCGGGCCGGGGCCGGCACAATGCCCGGTTGGCCCCGGCCCGCGGCCCGCCGGCCCCCGCCCGTGGCTCAGCCCAAGGAGGCCCGCAGGAAGGCGAGTTCGGCCTGTGCCAGCTGCTCGTTGACGCCGCCCGGGGTCATGTGGGTGATCCCCGGCAGGGCCAGCAGGCTGTGCGGGCGGCCGGCCCGGGTGAGCGCCTGGGAGAGCAGCAGGGTGTGCGAGGGGTGCACGTTGTCGTCGGCCAGGCCGTGGATCAGCAGCAGCGGCCGTGTCAGTGACGGCGCGTCGTCCACCAGGCAGTCGGCCGCGTAGCCGTCCGGGTTCTCCTGCGGCAGGCCGAGGTAGCGCTCGGTGTACGCGGTGTCGTAGAGCCGGAAGTCGGTGGGCGGGGCGCCCGCGCAGGCCGCGTGGAAGACGTCCGGGCGGCGCAGCACGGCCATCGCCGCGAAGTAGCCGCCGTAGGACCAGCCGCGTACGCCGACCCGGCCGAGGTCGAGGTCGGGGTGCGCGGCGCCGAGCGCCAGCAGCGCGTCCACCTGGTCGTCCAGCGCCACCTGCGAGAAGCGCCGGAAGATGGTGCGGGTGAAGGCGGGGGAGACGAACGGGGTGCCGCCGTTGTCGACGGTGACCACCGCGAAGCCCTGGTCGGCCCACCACTGCTTGAGCTGCCAGCGGCGCGGCTCGTTGGCCACCGCCTGATAGCCGGGGCCGCCGTAGACGTCGAGGAGCACGGGCAGCCGGTGGCCGGGGACGTGCCCGCGCGGGTAGACCACGGCGCTCGGCAGGGCGCGCTCGGTGACCCGGGCCAGCCGCGGCTCGACCCGGTACGGCAGGGCGGCCGAGCGGTCCGTCAGGGCGGTGACGCCCTGCGGGGTGAGGGCCTCGCGGCGCACGCCGTCCGGGCCGGCCGAGGTGAGCAGCAGGGTGTCGCCGGCCGCCAGGGCGCCGTGCACGCCGGGGCCCTCGGAGAGCCGCTCGGGGGCGCCGCCGTCCGGGTCGACGAGGTGGACGTGCTGGTCGAACGGGTCGCCCTCGCCGGTCTCGCAGAGCAGCTTCCCGCGCAGCCGGCCGACCACCCGGCGGATCTGCAGGCCGGTGGTGTCCAGCGGCTTGCCGTCCAGTGCGAGGCCGCGGGCCTCGGGGGTGTCGAGGACGGTGAGCAGCCGGCCGTCGTCCAGCCGGGCGGGGGTGCCGGGCAGGTCGTCGACCCAGAACGCGTCGGTGGTGCGGGAGAGTTCGGTGGTGGCGCCGGTGGCCGGGTCGGCGCTCAGCAGCAGGATGTTCTGCTGGAGCCGGTCGGCGACGGTGAGCAGCAGTTCCTCGTCACCGGCCCACTCGGCGGCGCACAGGTAGGGGAAGGCGGCGGTGTCCCAGGCGAGTTCGACCCGGGTGCCGTCCAGGCCGAGCACCCAGAGCCGGACGTCGGCGTTGGGGCCGCCGGCCTGCGGGTAGGCGAACCGCTCGGGGGCCCGCTCGGGGTGGGCCGGGTCGGCGAAGTGGCGCGGCGGGACGGCGGACTCGTCCACCCGGGTGGCGAGCACGGCGCCGCCGTCCGGGCGCCACCAGTGGCCGCGGTGGCGGCCCAGTTCCTCGGCGGCGGCGAACTCGGCGACGCCCCAGCGGGCGCCGTCGTCGGGGCTGAGCCGCTGGCGGCCGGGGACGTCGGCGGAGGCGAGGTAGAGCGCGTCGTCGCCGACGTAGGCGACGAGTTCGCCGGTCGGGTTGGGGCGGGGGTCGAAGGCCGGGCCGGCGGTGGGGATCTCGGTGGTGCGGCCGGTGGCGGTCTCGGTGCGGAAGAGCCGGCCGTCCAGGGCGAAGACGGCGACGGCGAGGTCGGGGGTGGCGGCGTAGGTGCCGATGCCGGCGGCGGTGAGCCGGCTCCGCTCGCGCAGCCGGCGCTCGACGGCGGGCAGGGCGTCGCTCGCACCGGTGCGGCCGGGGGCGAGGGCGGTGGGGTCGGCGACCTCGCGCTCCTCGCCGGTGGCGAGGTCGAGGAGGTGGAGGCGGTCGAAGGCGTCCTCGGGGCCGCTGGAGCGGAGCAGCAGCAGGCGGGTACCGTCCTGGTTGAGCGAGATCGCTCGCGGGGCGCCGAAGCCGAAGCGGCCGGTCCGGGCGCTGAGGGAGAGGTAGGAGTCGGTGATGGTCACCGCCCGATGGTCGCCTCGGGGGAGGCTTGCCGACCAGTGGAGCGACATGTGAAATGTCACACATCACGTGATCCAGGTAACAGGGATCCAGGTATCAGGAGGAGCGCATGACCGAGGCCCCGCGGACCGTCACACCCCCCGAGCCGCTGCCCGGCACCGAGACGCTGTTCTCGCTGGATCCGGCGGTGGTCCACCTCAACCACGGCTCCTTCGGGGCCGTCCCCGTCTCCGTCCAGCGGCTCCAGCGCCGGCTGCACGAGGAGCAGGAGGCCGACCCCGACGGCTTCTTCGCCGATCTGCCCGCCCGCGTCGCCACCGCCCGGGCCCGGATCGCCGCCGCCCTCGGCACCGAGCCGGAACTGCTCGCCCTGGTGCCCAACGTCACCGACGCGATCGCCGTCACCCTCGCCAACGTGCCGCTCTTCGCCGGGGACCACGTCCTGGTCACCGACCACGGTTACGGCACCGTCAACGAGGCCGTCCGGCGGCGCGCCGAGGACGCCGGCGCCGAACTGCGCACGGTGGCGCTGCCGCTGGACCTGCCCGACGGGGACGCGGTGCGCGAGGCGGTGCTGGCCCAGGTCACCGACCGCACCGTGCTCGCCGTCCTGGACGGCATCACCTCGCCGACCGCCCGCCGGATCGCCACCCCGGGGCTGCTGCGCGAGCTGCGCGGGCGCGGCGTGACCACCGTGGTGGACGCCGCGCACGAGCCCGGCATGCTGGCCGGGCCCGTCCCGGCGGAGGCCGACTTCTGGTTCGGCAACCTGCACAAGTGGGCCTTCGCCCCGCGCGCCACCGGCGTCCTGGTGGTCCGCCCGGAGTGGGCCGGCAAGATCCGCCCGCTGATCCTCTCCTGGGAGGACCACCAGGGCTACCCGGCCTCCGTCGAGTGGCGCGGCACCCTGGACTACACGCCCTACCTGGCCGCCCCGGCGGGTCTCGACCTGCTGGAGGTGTTCGGTCCGGGAACGGTGCGCGCGCACAACGAGCGGCTCGTCGCGTACGGCGCCGGGCTGGTCGCCGAGCGCGTCGGGCTGGCGCCGCTGCCGTCCTCGGCGGGCCTGTCGATGCGGGCGCTGCGGCTGCCGCCCGGGGTCGCCGAGACGCTGCCGCAGGCGCAGGAGCTGATGGCCGCGATGTGGCGGCGGCACGCGGTGCGGACGGTGGCGCGCCCGTGGCCGGGCGGCGGGGTGCTGCGGGTGTGCGCGCAGCTGTACAACCGGGCGCCGGAGTACGAGGTGCTGGCGGCCGGGCTGGCGGGGCTGCTCGGGTAGCGGCGGGCGCCGTCCGTGCCGCGGGCCGCTCAGTCCGCGGCGGCGCGCAGTTCGGCGAGCAGGACGTGCTGGTCGGCGATGAGGCCGGTGAGGATCCGCCGCGCCGCCCGCAGCAGCTCGGCGACGTCCCCGCCGGCCAGCGCGTACACCACCGTGCCGCCCTCCCGGGTGGCGGTGACGAGGCCGGAGCGGCGCAGCACCGCGAGCTGCTGGGAGAGGCGGGAGGGTTGGACCTCCAGCTCCGCCAGCAGCTCGCGCACCGGCGTCGGTCCGGCCTGCAACAGCTCCAGGACCCGGATCCGGACGGGATGGCCGAGCATCCGGAAGAACTCGGCCTTGGCCTGGTACAGCACGACCGCCACGGCGTTCCCTCCCTGTTCCCCTCCCCGGGGCTCCCCGGCCGTCAGACCTCCAGCGCGGTCTCGATCCGCTTCAGCTGGTGGCGGGCCATCGCGAGGTTGGCCCGCCCGCGGTTGAGCGCGAGGAAGAGGAACAGCCCGCGGCCGCTCTGCGTGGTCAGCGGCCGCAGCAGGTGGTACTGGGTGGTCAGGCTGACCAGGATGTCCTCGATCTCGTTGTCGAGCAGGTTGAGGTGCTCCATCGCCCGCATCTTGGCCCGTACCACGTCGGTGTTCCCGGCGGCGGCGACGTTGAGGTCCAGCTCGCCGCCGTCACCGAGGGTGCCGAGTGCCATGCCGCTGCCGTAGTCGACCAGGGCGACGCCGATCGCGCCCTCGATCGCCATGGCCTCCTTGAGCGAGGTCTCCAGGTTCGCCATCGTGCGCTCCTCCCGTGGGCCCGGCGGGTGTCACCGGGGCGTGGCACCGAATGTAGGCAGGCCGCACGGCGTGTCACCGGGGATGACCGGACTCGTTCGAATCCGGTCACCCGATGACCGCTTGAAGACATTTGCAACTATGGATGTGAGAGAGAAGCGATCCATTGCCCGGGAAAAACGGTGCTATTGATGTCAGCCCCGCCGGGTAACCTCTCGCTGAGATGCGAGATCACACCACCGACCCCCGCGACCCCCGGACGGCGATGAACACCCCTGAGCGCGAGCACTCCGACGCCCGGGAGCCCTCCCGGGAGCCCTCCGACGAGCGGGAGCTCAGCCCCGCCGAGGCGTTCGCCGCCTCCCGCCTGCGGGCCAGGGAACAGGCCACCGCCCTGTACGGCTTCCAGCAGCTGTACGACTTCGAGCTGGACGACTTCCAGCTGGAGGCCTGCCGCACCCTGGAGGCCGGCGAAGGCGTCCTGGTCGCCGCGCCCACCGGCTCCGGCAAGACCATCGTCGGCGAGTTCGCCGTCCACCTCGCCCTCCAGGCCGGGCGCAAGTGCTTCTACACCACGCCGATCAAGGCGCTGTCGAACCAGAAGTACGGGGACCTGGTCAAGCGCTACGGCGCCGCCAAGGTCGGCCTGCTCACCGGCGACAACACCGTCAACGGCGACGCCCCGGTCGTGGTGATGACCACCGAGGTGCTCCGCAACATGCTCTACGCGGGCTCCAGCACCCTCGACGGCCTCGGCTACGTGGTCATGGACGAGGTCCACTACCTCGCCGACCGCTTCCGCGGTGCCGTCTGGGAGGAGGTCATCATCCACCTCCCCGAGTCCGTCACCCTGGTCTCGCTCTCCGCGACCGTCTCCAACGCGGAGGAGTTCGGCGACTGGCTGGACACCGTCCGCGGCGGCACCCGGGTCATCGTCTCCGAGCACCGGCCCGTCCCGCTCTGGCAGCACGTGATGGCCGGCAACCGGATGTACGACCTGTTCGCCAGCCCCGACCGCGACGGCCGCCCCAAGGGCAGCCTGCGCAACCCCGGCAAGGCCGTCAACCCCGAGCTGGTCCGCCTCGCCCGCAGCGAGCTCGACCGCAACCCGCGCGACCGGTTCGGCCGCGGCCGGGGCCGCTCCATGCCGAACGGCCGCCCCGGCAAGGTCTGGACGCCGGGCCGGGTCGACGTCATCGACCGGCTGGACGCCGAGGGCCTGCTGCCCGCCATCACCTTCATCTTCAGCCGGGCCGGCTGCGAGGCCGCCGTCCAGCAGTGCCTCTCCTCGGGCCTGCGGCTCAACAAGGACGCCGACCGCGCCCGGGTCCGCGCCATCGTCGAGGAGCGCTGCGCCGACATCCCCGACGAGGACCTGCACGTCCTCGGCTACTTCGAGTGGCTGGACGGGCTGGAGCGCGGCATCGCCGCCCACCACGCGGGCATGCTGCCGCGGTTCAAGGAGGTGGTCGAGGAACTGTTCGTGAAGGGCCTGGTCAAGGCCGTCTTCGCGACCGAGACCCTCGCCCTGGGCATCAACATGCCGGCGCGCTCCGTCGTCATGGAGAAGCTCGTCAAGTGGAACGGCGAGACCCACGCCGACATCACCCCCGGCGAGTACACCCAGCTCACCGGCCGGGCCGGGCGGCGCGGCATCGACATCGAGGGCCACGCCGTGGTGCTCTGGCAGCGCGGCCTCGACCCGGAGGCGCTGGCCGGACTCGCCGGCACCCGCACCTACCCGCTCAAGTCCTCCTTCCGGCCGTCCTACAACATGGCCGTCAACCTGGTCTCCCAGTTCGGGCGGCACCGCTCGCGCGAACTGCTGGAGACCTCCTTCGCGCAGTTCCAGGCCGACCGCTCGGTGGTCGGCATCTCCCGCCAGGTGCAGCGCAACGAGGAGGGCCTGGAGGGCTACCGCGAGTCCATGACCTGCCACCTCGGCGACTTCGCGGAGTACATGTCGCTGCGCCGGCAGCTCAAGGACCGGGAGAACGACCTCGCCCGCGAGGGCAGCAGCCAGCGCCGCGCCGCCGCCGCCGAGTCCATCGAGCACCTCAAGCCCGGCGACGTCATCCACGTCCCGACCGGCAAGTTCGCGGGCCTCGCCCTCGTCCTCGACCCCGGCCTGCCGCCCGTCAACCGCTCGCCGCGCGGCGGCCCGCGCCACCCCGACTACCAGGACGGGCCGCGCCCGGTGGTGCTCACCGCCGAGCGGCAGGTCAAGCGGCTCGCGATGATCGACTTCCCGCACCCCGTCGCCGCGATCGAGCGGGTGCGCATCCCCAAGTCCTTCAACCCGCGCAGCCCGCAGTCCCGGCGCGACCTCGCCTCCGCCCTGCGCACCAAGGCCGGCCACCTGGAGCCCGAGCGGTTCCGGCGCGGCCGGGCCGCCGCCGCGGACGACCCCGAGATCGGCCGGCTGCGCACCGCCCTGCGCCAGCACCCCTGCCACGGCTGCGACCAGCGCGAGGACCACGCCCGCTGGTCCGAGCGCTACCACCGGCTGCACCGCGACACCGAGCTGCTGGAACGCAGGATGCGCTCCCGCACGCACACCATCGCCCGCACCTTCGACCGGGTCTGCGCCCTGCTCACCGACCTCGGCTACCTCAGCGGCGACACCGTCACCGACGACGGCAAGCGGCTCGGCCGGCTCTACGGCGAACTCGACCTGCTCGCCTCCGAGTGCATCCGCGAGGGCGTCTGGAGCGGCCTCGCCGCCGCCGAACTCGCCGCCTGCGCCTCCGCGCTCGTCTACGAGGCCCGCCAGTCCGACGACGCCACCGCCCCCCGGGTCCCCGAGGGCGCGGCCAAGGACGCCCTCGGCCAGATGGTCCGCATCTGGGGCCACCTCGACGCCCTGGAGGAGCAGCACCGCATCAACACCGCCGAGGGCGTCGGCCAGCGCGAACCCGACCTCGGCTTCGCCTGGGCCGCCTACCGCTGGGCCCTCGGCCACTCCCTGGACTCCGTCCTGCGCGACGCCGACATGCCGGCCGGCGACTTCGTCCGCTGGACCAAGCAACTGATCGACGTCCTCGGCCAGATCCAGGACGCCGCCGGCAACGACACCGACCTCCGCAAAACCGCCCGCAAGGCCATCGACGGCCTCCGCCGCGGCATCATCGCCTACTCCTCCGTCAGCTAGCCCACCCCCGGCCGGGCTCCGCCCGGCCCCCACCCCCTGCGGCTTCGGCTGCGCCTCGCGCTTCTCCTCCTCGGAAGGCCCGGTCGTGGAGCGGGAAGCCGGACCGATCGACTTCCCGCTTCACGACCAGCCACCTCACCCGCCTCGGGCCGCCCCTCGCTCGGTGCGAGCGAGGGGCGGCGGTCCCGCTACCGGGAGTGGGAAGCCGATGAGGCCGACCTCCCCCTGCCGAAGGGTCGGGCGCTCGGTGAGACCGAGGGACTTTGTATCGCAAAGTAGATTGCGGTCAAGAGTTCGCGGCGCCGCAAAGCGAAGGGCCCGCCGCGCGATGCGGCGGGCCCCGGGGGAGCGGGAAGCGCGGATCAGCGGGTCAGCGGGTCAGCGCCTCCAGGACGCGGTCCAGGGAGGTGCCGAGGCCCCAGCGGGTGGCGAGGGCCTCCAGGGTCATCGGGTCGAGGGGTTCGCTCGGCAGCGCGGGGTCGAAGTCGGGCACCGGGACGTCGGTGGCGACGCCGACCACGGTGGGCGCGACGTCCAGGTAGGCGGAGGCCTCCAGGAGGTTGCGCCGCCGGGCCGGGGTGAGGCCCGAGCCGATGTCCTGGGCGGCGGCGCGGATGCCGGCCAGGTCGCCGTACTCGTGGATCAGCTGGGCCGCCGTCTTCTCGCCGATGCCCTTGACCCCGGGCAGGCCGTCGCTCGGGTCGCCGCGCAGGGCGGCCAGGTCGGCGTACCGGGCGCCGCGCACGCCGTACTTCTCCTGGAGCAGCGCGTCGTCGGTGACCTGGAGGTTGCCCATCCCCTTGACCGGGTACAGCACCGTGATCGCGCGGGCGTCGTCGACCAGCTGGAACAGGTCGCGGTCGCCGGTGACGATCTGCACCGGTCCGCCGGCGCGGGCGGTGAGCGTGCCGATCACGTCGTCCGCCTCGTAGCCGGGGGAGCCGATCCGGGCGATGCCGAGCGCGTCCAGCACCTGCTCGATCACCGGGACCTGCGGGGCGAGGGTGTCCGGCACCTCCTCCTCGCCGTCCGTGGCGGCCTCGGCGACCCGGTGGGTCTTGTAGGAGGGGATGAGGTCCACCCGCCACTGGGGCCGCCAGTCGGCGTCCATGCAGGCGACCAGCTGGTCGGGCCGGTGGTCGTGGACCAGCCGGGCGATGAAGTCCAGCAGGCCCCGGACGGCGTTGACCGGCTCACCCTGCGGCGAGCGCAGGGTGTCCGGTACGCCGTAGTAGGCCCGGAAGTAGAGGCTGGCGGAGTCGAGCAGCATCAGGCGGGGTGCGGTCACGCCTCCGATCATGCCGTACCGGGCCGACACGGACGGCCCGCTAGTGCTCGTGCGGCCCGGCGCGGTGGACGGGGCCGTGGGCGTCGGCGCAGTGCTCGGGGGTGAGGTCGCCGGGCGTGGTGATCTGCAGCAGCGCGCCGGCCTCGTCCTCGCCGACGTGGTCGACCTGGAGGGTGCTGTGGGTGATGCCGTACTCGTCGGAGAGCCGGCGTTGCAGGTCCCGGCGCACCGAGTGGCAGTCGCCGCCCGGGGTGACCAGGATGTGCGCGGAGAGCGCGGGCTGGCCGGAGGTGATCTCCCAGATGTGCAGGTCGTGGATCTCCTCCACCAGCGGCTGGGTGACCAGCCGGTCGGCCACCGCGTCCGGGTCGACGCCCGCGGGCGCGGCCTCCAGGAAGATCCGCCCGGAGTCGCGGACCAGGCCGATGCCGGCCTTCAGCATCAGCGCGACCACGATGAGGGAGGCGATCGAGTCGGCCCGGGCGAAGCCGGTGGTCACCATGACCACACCGGCCACGGCGGTGGCGATGAACGCGTACAGGTCGGTGAGGACGTGCTGGAAGGCGCCCTCGACGTTGAGCGAGCTGCGGTTGGCCTTGGACATGCACCAGGTGGCGGCCAGGTTCACCACGATCCCGACCAGCGCGGTGACCAGCACCAGCGAACCGGTCACCTCCGGCGGTTCGAACAGCCGGCTGATCGCCTCGTAGCCGAGCCAGGCGGACAGCACCAGCAGGGTCACGCCGTTGGCCTGGGCGGAGAGGATCTCGGCGCGCTTGAGGCCGTAGGTGTAGCCGCCGCGCGCCGGGCGGGCGGCCAGCCGCATGGCGATGAGCGCGAGGACGATCGAGGCGGCGTCGGTGAGCATGTGCGCGGCGTCCGAGATCAGCGCCAGCGACTTGGCGGCGAAGCCGACCACCACCTCGCCGGCCATGAACACCACGATCAGCGCGAGCGCGCTCACCAGCCAGCGGCGGTCGGCGTCGGGGGAGACGCCGTGCGAGTGACCGCCGTGGCCACCATGACCGGCGTGGCCGCCATGGGCATGCATCAGGTCTTTCTGGTCATGCTCATGATCATGGTGGGAGTGCTCGTGGCCGGCCATCGAAGTCCTCTCCTGGAACACATGGGACGCATGAACGTGCGGGGGTGACGGGCGGGGCGCGCGACCGCCTCGCACTCGAAGTGAACCGCAGATCCGAGGAAGATCCAAAGGCTGCACTGGAGACCGTTGTCATTGCCGTGCGGTAACCCCCGTCCGGTATCGTCGCGCCGCTGCTGAACAGGGGAGACGCGCATGGAGACGACCGGACGGGTGAGCCTGGGCACGATCGCCCGCGAATGGGGCCGGATCGGCATCACCGGCTTCGGAGGACCGCCCGCACACATCCTGCTGCTGCGCCGGCTCTGCGTGGAGCGGCGCAAGTGGCTCTCCCCGGAGGAGTTCGAGGACGGCATCGCGGCGACCAACCTGCTGCCGGGACCGGCCTCCACCCAGCTCGCGGTCCTCACCGCCTGGCGGCTGCGCGGCACCCCGGGCGCGCTGGTCGGCGGGGCCTGCTTCATCGCTCCCGGACTCGCGCTGATCCTCGCCCTCGCAGTGCTGTTCCTGGCCGGCGACCCGCCGCCGTGGGTGCTCGGCGCGGCCGCCGGCGCGGGCGCGGCCGTCCCGGCGGTGGCCGTGCAGGCGGCCACCTCGCTGGTCCCCGCGAGCTTCGGCAGAGCCGGACGGGAGGGGGCCGCCCGCGCCCGCTGGGCCGGGTACGCGCTCGCCGGGGCGGTGGCGGCCGTGCTGACCGGCCCCTGGCTGGTCCTGGTGCTGATCGCCTCCGGGCTGGCCGAGGTCGCCGTCCGGGCCCGCGGACGGGAGCCGGGACGCGGACGCGGACGCGCCGCGAGCGCCCTGCCGCCGCTCGCCGCCGGGCTGCCCGCGCTCGGCGGGCTCGGCGCGGTGGCCTGGGTGGCGTTCAAGGTGGGCGCGCTCTCCTACGGCGGAGGGTTCGTGATCATCCCGCTGATGCGGGACGACGCCGTGAACCGCTACCACTGGATGACCGACGGACAGTTCCTCAACGCCGTAGCCCTCGGCCAGGTCACCCCCGGCCCGGTGGTGCAGACCGTCGCGGTGGTCGGCTACGCCGCCGCCGGGATCGCCGGCGGGCTGCTCGCCGCCGCGGTCGCCTTCGCGCCGTCCTTCCTCTTCGTCATCCTCGGCGGCCGGCACTTCGACCGGCTGCGCGCCGACCGCCGGGTGCAGGACTTCCTGACCGGCGCCGGACCGGCGGTGATCGGCGCCATCGCCGGCTCGGCGCTGCCGCTCGCCACCGCCCTCGCCCACGGCTGGCAGTGGGCCGTACTCGCCCTCGCGCTGCTCTGGCTGGTCGCCGCCCGGCGCGGGGTGGTGCTCGCCCTGCTGGCCGCCGGCGTGGCCGGGGTGATCGCGTCGGCGGCCGGACTGCCCCTGCCGTAGGCACCTGCCATGAGCGCCGGCCGGGAGCACCGCACGGGCTACCCGACCGGCAACCCCACCTCCACCGGCTCCAGCTGCACCGACCGCGCCGCCGTCGCCGCCCGCACCAGCGCCTGCATCACCCGCAGGTCGTCACCCTGCTCCGGATGCCACTGCACCCCGAGCGTGAACCCCGGCCCCTCCACCGCCTCCACCGTCCCGTCCGGCGCGTGCGCGCTCACCCGCAGCCCCGTCCCCAGCCGGTCCACCGCCTGGTGGTGGAAGGTCGGCACGGTCAGCTCGGGCTCCGGCAGCAGCCCGCCCAGCAGCGTGCCCGGCACCGGCCGCACCACGTGCGTCCCGTACCGGCCGGGCGAGCCGCCGTGCACGTCCACCTCGACGACGTCCGGCAGGTGCTGGATCAGCGTGCCCCCGCACACCACGTTGAGCACCTGCATGCCCCGGCAGATCCCCAGCAGCGGAATCCCGGCCGCCAGCGCCGCCCGCAGCAGCGCGCTCTCCCAGACGTCCCGCTCCACCGCGTCGATGTCGCTCAGCGGGTGCGGCGGCTGCCCGTAGTAGGCGGGGTCGATGTCCGGCCCGCCCGCGATGACCAGCGCGTCGAGCCGGGCGAGGACCTCCGGCGCGCGCTCGGGGGCGTCCGGCGGCAGCAGCACCGCGATCCCGCCCGCGTCCTGGACGTACGCGGTGTACCGCTGCGGCACCAGGGCCACCCGGCGCTCCCGCCAGTCGCTCCAACTCGCGTCCACCAGGTAGGTGCTGACGCCGACAAAAGGCCTGCGATCCATGGCGCGCATTCTCCTCCAGTCCCGCCTGATCCCTCGTCAACCTCGCACATCGGCGCGCCACACCCGCCGCCCTCTTCCGCGCCCTCCGCGACAGGCCGTACGGTTCCCTGTGACCGCTTGGTCTCGCTGCGTGATCGACGAGGAGGGCGTCCGCCATGCCCGACCGCACCACCGCGCCCGGCACCACCGCGCCCGACGGCGCCGGAACCGCCCCCGGCGCCGAACCCGGCCCCCCGCCGCGCCGCGCCCCGCTGACCCTGAACGAGCTGCGCACCCTGGTCGAAGCCGGCGAGGTCCACACCGTCGCCCTCGGCTTCACCGACATGCAGGGCCGCCTCCAGGGCAAGCGCTTCGCCGCCCGCTTCTTCCTGGACGAGGTCGCCGAGCACGGCGCCGACGCCTGCGAGTACCTGCTCGCCGTCGACGTCGAACTCAACACCGTGGACGGCTACGCGCTCTCCTCCTGGGAGAGCGGCTACGGCGACTTCGCCATGCGCCCCGACCTGTCCACCCTGCGCCTGACCCCCTGGCAGCCCGGCACCGCCCAGGTCACCGCCGACCTGGCCGGCCGCGGCGGCCACCCGGTGGCGGCCGCGCCCCGCCAGCTGCTGCGGCGCCAGATCGCCCGGCTCGCCGAACACGGCCTGGCCGCGGACATCGGCACCGAGCTGGAGTTCCTGGTCTTCCGCGACACCTACGAACAGGCCTGGCAGGGCGGCTACCGCGGCCTCACCCCGGCCAACCTCTACAACGCCGACTACTCGCTGCTCGGCACCGCCCGGGTCGAGCCGCTGCTCTCCCGTATCCGCATCGAGATGGCCGGTGCCGGCCTGGTCGTGGAGTCCGCCAAGGGCGAGTGCAACCTCGGCCAGCACGAGATCGCCTTCCGCTACGCCGACGCCCTCACCACCTGCGACCAGCACAGCGTCTACAAGACCGGCGCCAAGGAGATCGCCGCCCAACTCGGCTGCGCGCTCACCTTCATGGCCAAGTACGACCAGCGCGAGGGCAACAGCTGCCACATCCACCTCTCCCTGCGCGACGCCGTCGGCGCCCCGGCCTTCGCCGCCGCCGACGGCCGGATGACCGACACCATGCGGCACTTCCTGGCCGGACAGCTCGCCGCACTGCGCGAGTTCACCCTGCTCTACGCACCGAACATCAACTCCTACAAGCGCTTCCGCCCCGGCTCCT
The DNA here is from genome assembly GCF_042957205.1 of Kitasatospora sp. NPDC008115. Taxonomy (NCBI): domain Bacteria; kingdom Bacillati; phylum Actinomycetota; class Actinomycetes; order Kitasatosporales; family Streptomycetaceae; genus Kitasatospora; species Kitasatospora sp. NPDC008115. The sequence continues at coordinate 71,470 of NZ_JBIBHU010000011.1, forward strand.
TCGCCCCGACCGCCGTCGCCTGGGGCCGGGACAACCGGACCTGCGCCTACCGGGTGGTCGGACACGGCGCCGGCCTGCGGATGGAGAACCGGGTGCCCGGCGGCGACGTCAACCCGTACCTGGCGGTGGCCGGCATGATCGCCGCCGGACTCGACGGGATCCAGCGCAAGCTCGACCTGCCCGCCCCCTGCCTTGGCAACGCCTACGCCGTCGACGACTACGCCCGGGTGCCCGCCTCACTGCGCGAGGCGGCCGACCTGTGGGGCGCGAGCGAACTCGCCCGCACCGCCTTCGGGGACGACGTGGTCGAGCACTACCTGCACATGGCCCGGGTCGAACAGGCCGCCTACGACAGCGCCATCACCGACTGGGAGCGCTACCGATCCTTCGAGCGGATGTGAACACCATCGACACGACCACCACCCTCACCGGGGCGCCGCCCGCCGACCGCACCCTGCGCAACCCCGCCACCGGCGAGGTCCTCGGCACCGTCCCCGACACCACCCCCGGGCAACTCGACGCCGCCGTACGGCGCGCCGCCGCGGCGCAGCGCGGCTGGGCCGCCCTCGCCCCCGGGGAACGCGCCCGGCTACTGCGCCGCTTCGCCGACCAGGTGGACGTGCACGTCCCCGAACTCGCCGCCCTGGAGGTCGCCGAGGCCGGCCACACCATCGGCAACGCCACCTGGGAGGCGGGCAACGTCCGCGACCTGCTGGAGTACGCGGCCGGGGGAGTGGAGCGGCTGACCGGTCGGCAGATCCCGGTGGCCGGCGGACTGGACGTCACCTTCCACGAACCCGTCGGCGTGGTCGGGGTGATCGCGCCGTGGAACTTCCCGATGCCGATCGCCGCCTGGGGCTTCGCCCCCGCGCTGGCCGCCGGGAACGCCGTCCTGCTGAAGCCCGCCGAGCCCACCCCGCTCACCGCGCTGCGGCTGGCCGAACTCGCCCTCGCCGCGGGCCTCCCGGAGGGCCTGTTCCAGGTGGTGCCGGGCGCCGGGCCGGTCACCGGCCGGGCCCTGGTCGACCACCCGGCGGTGCGCAAGATCGTCTTCACCGGGTCGACCGTGGTGGGCAAGGAGGTCGCCGCCCGCTGCGCCGCCCGGGCCAAGCGGGTCACCCTCGAACTCGGCGGCAAGAGCCCCAACATCGTCTTCGCGGACGCCGACCTCAAGGGCGCCGCCGACCCGATGTCCTTCCTCGACAACAGCGGCCAGGACTGCTGCGCCCGCAGCCGGATCCTGGTCCAACGCGAGGCCTGTGACGACTTCCTGGCGCTGCTGGTGCCCGCCGTCGAGCGGATCCGCACCGGCGACCCGGCCGATCCGCGCACCGACCTCGGGCCGTTGATCTCGGCCGCGCAGGTCCGCCGGGTGGCGTCGTACGTGACACCCGAACTGCCGGTGCTGGCCCGTGGCGCGGTGCCGGACGGCCCCGGCCACTGGTATCCGCCGACGGTGCTGGCGCCCACCCGGGAGGACGTTCCGGCGGTCACCGAGGAGATCTTCGGACCGGTCGCGGTCGTCCTGCCGTTCACCGACGAGGCGGACGCGCTGCGGCTCGCCAACGCCACCCGGTACGGCCTGTCCGGGTCGATCTGGACCCGGGACCTCGGCCGGGCGCTGCGGCTGGCCCGGGGCGTCGCGGCGGGCAACCTGTCCGTCAACTCGCACGCCTCGGTCCGGTACTGGACGCCGTTCGGCGGCTTCGGCGAGTCCGGGGTGGGCCGCGAGCTGGGGCCGGAGGCGCTGGCGCACTTCACCGAGACCAAGAACGTCTTCATCCGGACCGAGGAGTAGGAGCACCCGGTGACCCCCCAGCCCCACCACCCGCACGCGTCCGACAAGTCGGAGAAGGCCGCGCAGCCCGCGGCGCCGGTCTGCCGCCGACTGGTCGGCCGGACGGCCGTGATCACCGGCGCGGGCAGCGGGATCGGCCTGGCCTCGGCCCGCCGGCTCGCCGCCGAGGGCGCCAAGGTGGTCTGCGCCGACATCGACGAGACCACCGGCAAGGCGGCGGCCGAGGAGGTCGGCGGCCTCTTCGTGCACACCGACGTGACCGACCCGGCGATGGTCGAGGCGCTCTTCGACGAGGCCTACGAGACCTGCGGCAGCGTGGACGTGGCGTTCAACAACGCCGGCATCTCGCCACCGGAGGACGACTCCATCCTCACCACCGAACTGGACGCCTGGCGCCGGGTCCAGGAGGTCAACCTCACGTCGGTCTACCTCTGCTGCAAGGCCGCGCTGCCGTACATGCGCCGCCACGGGCGCGGCTCGATCATCAACACCGCGAGCTTCGTGGCCCGGATGGGCGCCGCCACCTCGCAGATCTCCTACACCGCCTCCAAGGGCGGCGTGCTGGCGATGTCCCGCGAGCTGGGCGTGCAGTTCGCCCGGGAGGGCATCCGGGTCAACGCGCTGTCGCCGGGGCCGGTGGACACCCCGCTGCTGCGCGAGCTGTTCGCCAAGGACCCGGAGCGCGCGGCCCGCCGGCTGGTGCACATCCCGCTGGGCCGCTTCGCCCGCCCGGAGGAGATCGCCGCCGCGGTGGCCTTCCTCGCCAGCGACGACTCCTCCTTCATCACGGCGAGCGAGTTCCTGGTGGACGGCGGGATCGCCGGCGCCTACGTGACCCCGTTGTAGGGCCTGCGGCGGACCTTCTCACCGTAATCTCATGGAAAAGGCCGGAATTCGGGGCCCAGCTGATTTCGCGCTTATCCGGCTGCCTTTAGATTCTCTGTCGTGAGTGAGCAGATCCCCGCCGGGTGGTACCCGGACCCGAAGGACATCACCAGCGACCCGAGACCGCAGCGCTGGTGGGACGGCAAGGGGTGGACGGCCAACACCCGGCCCGCACCCTCGGACGCGCCGCCGCCGGAGGCTCCGCCGGCCGACGCTCCGGGGCCGGACGAGGCCGCCGGGCCCCGGGTGCTGGAGGGGGAGGTGCTGGAGGGCGGGCCGTCGGTCCGCTACCCGGAGCCGCCCCCCTTCGGCACCGTCTACGGCGCTTCGGCGCCGGCGGCCCCGAAGCAGCGGCGCAAGCCGTCCAAGGTGGTGATCGCGGCGGCGGTGGCGGCCGTGCTCGGCCTGGGCGTCGGCTCGGGCGCCACCTACCTGGCGATGAACGACGACGGCGACCGGCGCCACGTCGCGCGCCCCGCCGGCCCGCCCGGGCAGGACGGCGAGGGCCGGTGGCCCGGGCTGCCGGACTTCGGCGGACCGCAGGACGACGGCCCCGGGAGCGACGGCAACGGCGGTAGCGGCAAGGGGAACGGCAACGGCGGCAATGGCGGCAACGGCAAGGGGAACGCCGACGACCGGGCCGTGGACGTGGTGAACCGGCTGGTCCTGCCCGTCCCCTCCGGCTGGGAGGGCGGCACCACCCGCGACGGCTTCGCCGCGCTCAGCATCGGCCCCTACGACTGCGAGGGCGGCGGCACCTGCTCGCTCGGCGGCGCCAACACCGGCCGGATCGACGGCGGCGGCACCGATGTGCAGGCGGCGGCCAAGGCCGACATCGAGAAGGCCGCCAAGGACTCCTACAACGAGATCCTCTCGCACGAGGAGCTCAAGTCCGAGGCGGTCAAGGTGGACGGCCGCGACGGCTACCTGGTCCGCTGGAAGGTGGACGCCGCCAAGGGCAACGACGGCTACGTCCAGACCGTGGTCTTCCCGTCCGCCGACGGCAAGGCGCTGGTCTCGGTGCACCTGGGCTTCGACATCGCAGGCAAGGCGCCGGACGTCGCGGTGATGGACACCATCGTCAAGGGCATCGACGACTACAGCGGCAGGCTGCCGGCCATCCCGGGCTTCCCCGGCGGCGGCCAGGACGGCGGAGCCGGCGGTACCGCGAACACCTGACGGACCAGGGTTCGGCTCACGCACGGCGGCGGCCCGCCCGGAGGAATCCGGGCGGGCCGCCGCCGCTCTCAGCGGATCGGCCGGGGCGGGGCCGTACGGGGGATGGAACGGCCCGGCCCCGGCTTCCGGCGGTCAGCCGTCGTGTCGCACAGCCTCGACCCGACGGCGCCGGAGCACCATGCCGGCCCAGCCGACGCCGATCGCGGCGGCACCGGCGAGCAGCAGCGGGCCGGTGGCGGAACCGCCACCCACCGCCGCGCTGTCGGCCGCGACGACCCGGCCGGCGGGCTCCTCGGCGTTGCCGCCGTGCCCGTGGTGGGCGACGGTGGACTTGGACTGGTCGGCGACGATCTGCTCCTCGCTGGGCGCGGCCGGGGCCTGCGCGGCGAGCGCCGAGACGGCACCGGCGGTGGTCGCGCCCTTGCCGAAGTCGACGTCGGAGCAGCTGTAGAACGCCTCCGGGCTGTCGGTGCGCTGCCACACCATGTAGAGCAGCTGACGCCCGGTGCGCTGCGGCAGGGTGCCGCTGTAGTTGTAGTAGCCGTTGTCGGAGGTGCGCGAGGTGGGCACCTGGGCGACCGGCACCGCGTCGAGGTCGGACCACTTCAGCGGCTGGGTCGGGTCCCAGCTCTGCTTGGTGATGTAGATGGTCTGGTTGCCCTGGTGCGCGGCGGTGACCCGGAACTTGAAGTCGATCTTGCCGGCGGAGACCGGGGAGGCGGGCCAGTCGGCGCGCGGCAGGTCCAGCGCCTTGTACTTGTCGCGGCCGGCGGAGCAGAGCTTGCCGTCCGGGATCTGCGCCTGGTGGGCGCCGGCGACGCTGGCGAGGTTGACCTCGTTCCAGTCGTACAGCGGCTGGGTGCCGCCGAGCGCGACGACGTCCTTGCAGAGCTGCGACTTGGGGGTCTCCGGACCCTCCGCGTAGCAGGCCGCGACCCGGCTGACCGGGTTGGTGACGGTGCCGTGCGCACCGGCGGTGCCGATGCCGACGGAGGTGACGGAGAGGAACGCGGCGCCGATGACGCCGACGGACATGGCGGTTCGCTTGATGGACATGGGGTGGGGACTCCTTGACCGTGAACCGGGCCGAGGCTGTGGGGGAATGCCGGGCACGTCTGCCCGAGGGGCCCGCCGACCCGGCGCGGCGCCCCTGGGCTGAGCGTATGATTGGACTAGACCAGCTGGCAATAGTGCGTTGTTGGCCACTTTTTGACGGAATGTAGCCCCGTGAGCAGCGCAAAGGCCCGACGGGGCGCCTGGGTTAGGCATCCCATCGGGCCTGCTTAAGGTGTGGCCAAGGTTCCCGCGGCCCCCGGCGGGTCTACTGCCGCCTGATCTGCGCGCCGGTCTGGATGACGGTGCCGTGCACCGTCGTGTCGTGCACCGTGTTGACGGTGTGGTGCACCTCGATGGGCTGCGGCTGCTTCGGCGTGAACTCCTCCAGCAGGTCGCTGAGTTCCCTCGCCGCCTGCGGATCCTGGCGCAGCAGTCGGCGGAGCCGGTTGCGCACCTCGGCGGTCTGGTCGTCGACCAGCGCGGTGTCACCGTCCGCCCGGACCACCTCGACCCGGATCTCCTCCAGTTCGGCGGACACCTCCTCGGCGTCCCGCCCGCGCCCCAGCAGTCCCGCGAGCCGTGAACGCAACTGCGTCCAGGCCTCGGTGGCCATCAGCCCGACCACCGTCGTGGCACCCGTGGTCACCAGCTGCGTGATCTCGGCCTCCACGGCCTCCCCCTCCGTCCGTACCGGTGTGCTCTCCCACGGTAGTGGAAACCGGCGCCCGCGCGGGGTCAGAGAAAGGTGTGTCCCTCGCCCCGGTAGGTCGGTACGGTGCGCACCACCGCGTCCCCCTCCACGAGGTGCAACTCGGCGAACCGCTCGCAGAGTTCCCCCGCCTTGGCGTGCCGGAACCAGACCCGGTCGCCGATCAGGAGGTCGTCGGCCGCCGCGCCGAGCAGCGGCGTCTGCACCTCGCCGGCCCCCTCCATCGGGTCGTAGCGAAGGCCCGGCGGCAGGTACGGCACGGGGGAGCGGTCCGGGCCGGGCGCGCCGGACGCGGGGTAGCCGCCGCCGAGTACGGTCACCACGCCGACCCCGGGGCGGCGCACCACCGGCTGGCCGAACAGTGCGGCCGGCCGGCCGCGGAACGCCCGGTAGTGGTCGAACAGTTGCGGCTGGTAGAGCCCGGACCCGGCCGCCACCTCGGTCACCGCACGCTCGGAGACCGTCGACTCGACGCTGCCGGTGCCGCCGCCGTTGACGAACTCCAGTTCGGCCACCCGGCGCAGCATCCGCACGGTGGCCGCCCGCCGCTCGGCCAGCTCGGCCCGGGCCCGGGCCTGCATCGCCCGCACCAGCGCGGAGCGCACCGGCCGCCCGGGCACCGCGTCGCCCACCCCGGCGACGTGCCCCTCGTACGCCATCAGCCCGACCACCCGGAAGCCCCGGCGGTGCTGCACCAGCTCCGCGAAGGCGGCCACGTCCTCGGGCGCGCGCAGCGGGGAGCGGCGGGCGCCGACCCGCACCCGCCCGCCGAGCAGGTGCAGCGCGGTGTCCAGCTCCAGGCAGACCCGCACCTCGGCGGAGCCGGCCCGGGCGGCGTCGACCAGGTCCAGCTGGGCGGGGTCGTCCAGCACCACGGTGACGGCGGCGGCGAGCTCCGGGTCGGCGGTCAGCTCGGCGAAGCCCGCGCGGTCGCTGGAGGGGTAGGCGAGCAGGATGTCGCGCAGGCCGCAGCGGGCCAGCCAGAGCGACTCGGCGAGGGTGAAGCTCATCACCCCGGCGAAGCCCGGCACGGCCAGCGCCCGCTCCAGCAGGGCGCGGCAGCGGACCGACTTGCTCGCCACCCGGACGGGCTTGCCGCCGGCCCGGCGCACCAGGTCGGCGGCGTTGGCGTCGAAGGCCGCCAGGTCGACGACGGCCACCGGGCCGTCCAGGTGGGCGGTGGCCCGGTCGTACCGGGCGCGGTCGGCGGCCGGCGAGGGGGCGGACGCGATGCGGGCGGCGCCGGCGGCGGCTTCGAGCGTGGCCATGGGCGCAGACTGCCACACCGCCGCTACCCGCGGGTAGGGGACGGACGGGGGACCTTCGGTCCGTGTGGGCGCGAGGGCCGGTGGCATAGGGTCGGCCGGGTGGACCGCAAAGACTTCTCCAACCCGGCGTTCGTCGGAAAGAACATCCCCGACCCGGGCTTCTCCGGCGACGACGGCACCGCCGACCAGGCGCTGGCCGCCGCGCTCGCCCGCTGGGCGCAGGACCGCGCGGCCGAGCCCGAGGTGCTGGCGGCGCTGACGCCCACCCGGCTGATGGTGCCGATCGTGGCGATCCTCGGCGAGGTCGAGGTGGACGCGCACGGGCACCGGCACGAGAAGACCAGCGACATGGCCGTCCCGGTGCTGGAGGCCGCCGACGGCCGGCGCGCGCTGCCGGCCTTCACCTCACTGGAGTCGCTGGCCCGCTGGCGCGCCGACGCCCGTCCGGCGCCGACCGCGGCTCCGCAGGCGGCGATGGTGGCCTTCTCCGAGCGCGCGGACACCCTGCTCGTCGACCCGGCCGGGCCGGTGCCGTTCCAGCTGTCGGGGGCCCGGCTGCGGGCGCTGGCGGAGAACCGGCCCTACCTGCCGCCGGCGGCCGACCCCGAGGTGCGCGAGGCGGTCCGGGCACTGCTGGCGGCCGAGCCGCAGGTGACCGCCGGCCTGCTGGCGGGGGCCGAGGACTCGGACGGGGTGCTCGCGGTGACCCTCGACCCGGCGCTGGACCAGGCCGGGATGCAGGCGGCCGCGCAGCGGGTCGGGCAGGCGGTGGCCGGTGACCCGGTGCTGCGGGTGCGGCTGGACCGCGGCCTCGACCTGGCGGTGCTGCCGGCGAGCGCGGAGCTGCCGGGAGAGCCGCTCTACCGGCGGTAGCAACGGGCGGCGGGGCACATACTCACGTGAGTACGTGCCCCGCCGCCGTCGGGGTCTCAGGAGTAGACCGGACCGGTGAACTTCTCGCCCGGGCCCGCGCCCGGGGCGTCCGGGACGATCGAGGCCTCGCGGAAGGCCAGCTGCAGCGAGCGCAGGCCGTCGCGCAGCGGCGCGGCGTGGAAGTTGCTGATCTCCGGGGCGCCGGCGGTGACCAGCCCGGCCAGCGCGGTGATGAGCTTGCGGGCCTCGTCGAGGTCCTTGTCCTTGTCGCCGCCCTCGGCGAGGCCGCACTTCACGGCGGCGGCGCTCATCAGGTGCACCGCGACGGTGGTGATCACCTCGACGGCCGGGACCTCGGCGATGTCCCGGGTGAGGTCGTCGAAGCCGATCGCCTCGTCGTCCGCGGCGGGGTTCTGGGTGGGCTCGCTGCTCAAGGGGGGCTCGTTCCGTCGTGCCGGTGTCCGTACAGAGGGAGCGTACAAGCCGGGCCGCGCGGGGGCGGAATAGCGTTCGACCCCCCGGCGCTGTATGCTTCGAGACTGACCGGCCAGACGTCCTCACGGAGGTCCGGCCAGCAAGTGGAGGCTCCACCCAGGAGGCCCGAGAGGGCAACCGCGAAAGTCTCCCACCTGATCGGCCTCACGGTCGACGGGTCCGGTCCGCGACGGGCGCCCAGCGCGCCGACAGTCGCCGCAGCGCCCCTCACCGGGTGCCGCCCCCGGTTGTGTGGAGCCCCGCTTGTACCGAGCGGGGCTTTTTTCGTGTCGCGGTGTGAACGGCCGAACGGAGCCGGGTACAGCGCAGCACGAATGAAGCCCCGCCCAGTGGTCGAGTCCACTACGTGCGACCGCCGTCCGACGGCCGCATCGCAGAAGGTGCAACCGAGGAGGCCCCATCAGCACCGAGCCCCGCATCAACGACCGGATTCGCGTCCCCGAGGTGCGACTCGTCGGTCCCAGCGGCGAGCAGGTCGGCATCGTGCCGCTTGCCAAGGCGCTGGAGCTCGCGCAGGAGTACGACCTCGACCTGGTCGAGGTCGCGGCGACCGCCCGGCCGCCGGTGTGCAAGCTCATGGACTACGGCAAGTTCAAGTACGAGTCGGCCATGAAGGCCCGTGAGGCGCGCAAGAACCAGGCGCACACGGTCATCAAGGAGATGAAGCTCCGGCCGAAGATCGACCCGCACGACTATGACACCAAGAAGGGTCACGTCGTCCGGTTCCTCAAGCAGGGCGACAAGGTCAAGATCACGATCATGTTCCGCGGTCGTGAGCAGTCCCGCCCCGAGCTGGGCTTCCGTCTGCTCCAGCGGCTCGCCGACGACGTCCAGGACCTGGGCTTCGTCGAGTCCTCGCCGAAGCAGGACGGCCGTAACATGATCATGGTTCTCGGCCCGCACAAGAAGAAGACCGAGGCGATGGCCGAGGCCCGCGCCGCCGCGGACGCCCGCAAGGCCGAGCGCCAGGGCCGGACCGCCGGCTCCGACGCCGACGCCGCCCTTGCCGAGTCCGACGAGCCCGTCGAGGCCCAGGACGCCGCCACCGAGGTGGAGGCCCCCGAGGCGGAGGCCCCCGAGGCCGCCGCTCCGGTAGAGCAGCCGGCCGAGGCCTCCCAGGGCGCCTGACCTTCCGGGTCAGGAGGTCCGGGAGACCGGCCACAGGGTGACGGGGCGCCCCGCCCGGTCACCGCAGATCCATCCTTCACGCCCGCGCGGCGCACACCGCGCGGGCGTGGACGGACCGACGAGGAGATACGGCGAAATGCCGAAGCAGAAGACGCACAGTGGCGCCAGCAAGCGCTTCAAGATCAGTGGCTCTGGCAAGGTGCTGCGCGAGCGCGCCGGCCGCCGCCACCTCCTGGAGCACAAGCCTTCGACGCTGACCCGCAAGCTGGCCGGGACGATCGAGCTGGCCCCCGCCGACGCCAAGAAGATCAAGAAGCTTCTCGGCAAGTGATCGCCCTCCCGCCCGGCGCGAGCCGAGTGCGGGGCAGCTGATCCTTCCCGACCCATTCGAATGACGGACCACGTGAAGTAGTCCGTGGTCCAACTCAAGGAGTAATCAAGTGGCACGCGTCAAGCGGGCAGTCAACGCCCACAAGAAGCGCCGGGTCATCCTGGAGCGCGCCAGCGGCTACCGCGGCCAGCGCTCGCGCCTGTACCGCAAGGCCAAGGAGCAGGTCACCCACTCGCTGGTCTACAACTTCAACGACCGCAAGAAGCGCAAGGGCGACTTCCGTCAGCTGTGGATCCAGCGCATCAACGCTGCGGCCCGTGCCAACGGCATCACCTACAACCGCTTCGTGCAGGGCCTGAAGGCCGCCAGCGTCGAGATCGACCGCAAGATGCTGGCCGACCTGGCCGTCAACGACCCGGGTGCCTTCGCCGCCCTGGTCGAGGTGGCCCAGAAGGCGCTGCCGGCCGACGTGAACGCCCCGAAGGCCGCCGCCGACGCCGCCTGATCTTCCGAGATCGGTTGAGCTCTGACCGGACCCGCAGGCTCGCCTGCGGGTCCGGTCCTGCTTTCCCCCTCTTCAGCGCCTCCGGAAACGAGACCATGCCGAGCACCGACACCCCCCTGCTGACCTCCCTGCGCTCGCCGCGCGTCGTCGCCGCCCGCCGGCTGGCCAAGCGCAACCAGCGCACCAAGGAGCGCCGCTTCCTGGCCGAGGGCCCGCAGGCCGTCCGGGAGGCCGTCGCCTTCGGCAGGCTGCCGGGCACCGGCGAGCACGCCGTGGTCGAGGTCTACGCGACGCCGGAGGCCGCCGAGCGGCACGCCGGCATCGTCGAGGCCGCGCTGGCCGAGGGGCTGCCGGTGCTGACCGCCACCGACGAGGTCATCGCGGACATCTGCGACACCGTGACCCCGCAGGGCATCGTCGCGCTCTGCCGCTTCATCGACACCCCCTTCGCCGACGTCCTCGCCGCCCGCCCCAAGCTGGTCGCGGTCCTCGCCCATGTGCGCGACCCCGGCAACGCCGGCACCGTGCTGCGCACCGCCGACGCGGCCGGCGCGGATGCCGTGGTGCTCACCGACGCCTCCGTCGACCTCTACAACCCGAAGGCGGTCCGGGCCTCCGTCGGCAGCCTCTTCCACCTCCCGGTCGCCGTCGGCGTGCCGGTCGAGGAGGCGATCGGGCGGCTGCGCGAGGCCGGGGTGCGGGTGCTCGCCGCCGACGGCGCGGGGGAGCGCGACCTGGACCGGGAGCTCGACGAGGGCACCCTGGGCGCGCCGGGCGCATGGGTGTTCGGCAACGAGGCGTGGGGGCTCCCGGAGGAGACCCGCGCACTGACCGACGAGGTCGTGCGCGTGCCGATCCACGGGCACGCCGAGAGCCTCAACCTGGCCACCGCCGCCGCCGTCTGCCTCTACGCCTCGGCCCGTGCCCAGCGCTCGGCCGGCGGGTGCCGCGCCGTGCGCTGACCCGCGCGCCGACCCGCGCCGGCAACTCGTCGTGGGCCCTATTACACGAGGCTGTGAGGCGCTAGGGTCTGCCTCGGTGGGGGGAAAGACACGGTGGGTAATCGGGGAGGACACCCATGGTCGGCAGCGGGCCAGAGCTCGATCCGGACGACCTGCCGGACGGCCTGGTGGTCGCCGACGCCCTGGGCCGGGTGGTCCGCTTCAACCGGGCCGCCGCCCGGCTGACCGGCGTGGCCGCGCAGGACGCGCTCGGCAGCGGGCTGGAGGACGTCCTGCCGCTGGAGGACCTCGACGGCCGCCGCTGGTGGCAGTTGACCGACCCGTACGGCGGCCTGGCGGTGCGCACCGGCCAGCCGGAGCGCAACCTGCTGCTGCCCGGCGGGCGCGAGGTGCTGGTCTCCGCCCGCTACGTCCGCCCGTACCCCGGGGGCCCGCTGGAGCGGCTGGTGATCGCGCTGCGCGGCACCGAGGCCCGCCGGCGCACCGAGCGCAGCCACGCCGAGCTGATCGCCACCGTCGCGCACGAGCTGCGCTCGCCGCTCACCAGCGTCAAGGGGTTCACCGCGACCCTGCTCGCCAAGTGGGAGCGGTTCACCGACGGGCAGAAGCGGTTGATGCTGGAGACCGTGGACGCCGACGCCGACCGGGTCACCCGGCTGATCGCCGAGCTGCTGGACATCTCCCGGATCGACGCCGGCCGCCTGGAGCTGCGCAAGCAGGTCGTCGACCTGGCCGCCGCCGTGCGCCGGCACGTCGAGCGCAAGGTCGCCACCGGCATCCCCGAGGAGCGCTTCGACATCCGGGTCAGCGAGCCGCTCACCGTGCTGTGGGCCGACCCCGACAAGGTCGACCAGGTGCTCGCCAACCTGCTGGAAAATGCGGTGCGGCACGGCGAGGGGACTGTCACCATCGAGGTGGCACCGGCCAAGGAGGTCGTCGAGGCCCCCGTGTGGGAGCGCCCCGGCACCCCGCCCCGCATCGTGGAAGGCACAGCGGTCACCGTGAGCGACGAAGGCAGCGGCATCCCCGAGGAGGCGGTGCCGCGCGTCTTCACCCGCTTCTGGCGCGGCTCCAAGCGCGGCGGCACCGGGCTCGGCCTCTACATCGTCAAGGGCATCGTGGAGGCCCACGGCGGTTCGATCCGCGTCGACCGCGCGCCCGGCGGCGGCGCCCGGTTCCGATTTATCCTGCCCGCAGGGGTCCCCGACTTCATGCTCTGAGCAGGGTGCGGTCGGCTCCCCGGACGGGCTTCACGGCAGCCGCGCTACGCGCTGCGACTACACTCGACCTTTGGCGTTGTGGAACGCCCCGCGCGGCCGCGCCGCGGACACCCCGCCTCCCCGGTTCGGAGAACGGCTGCCCGTGCCCCGGCCACGCCGGGCGTGACGCGAAGGCACGAGCCCCTTACCTGAGCACGGACGAGCAGGAGCACGGGAAGATAGAGATGTCGGCACCCAACAAGTCGTACGACCCGGTCGAGGTCGAGGCCCTCAAGCCCGAGGTGGTGGAGGCGGCCCGGGACGAGGCCGTCGCCGCGTTCGCCGCCGCCACCAGCCTCGACGAGCTGAAGCAGGCCAAGGTCGCCCACACCGGCGACCGCTCCGCCCTGTCCCTCGCCAACCGAGAGATCGGCGCCCTCCCCCCGCACGCCAAGGCCGCCGCCGGCAAGCTGATCGGCCAGGCCCGGGGCGCCGTCAACCAGGCGCTCGCCAAGCGGCAGGCCGAGCTGGAGGCCGAGCGGGACGCCCGCGTGCTGGTCGAGGAGGCGGTGGACGTCACGCTGCCCTACGACCGCGTCCCGCGCGGCGCCCGCCACCCGCTGACCACGCTGGCCGAGCGTATCGAGGACACCTTCGTCGCGATGGGCTACCAGGTCGCCGAGGGCCCCGAGGCCGAGGCCGAGTGGCTCAACTTCGACGCCCTCAACCTGGGCCCGGACCACCCGGCCCGCTCCATGCAGGACACCTTCTTCGTCCAGGCCCCGGACGGCTCCGCCGACTCCGGCGTGGTGCTGCGCACCCAGACCTCCCCGGTCCAGGCCCGCACCCTGCTCGACCGCGAGCCCCCGGTCTACGTGGTCTGCCCCGGCCGGGTCTACCGCACCGACGAGCTGGACGCCACCCACACCCCGGTCTTCCGGCAGGTCGAGGGCCTGGCGGTGGACGAGGGCATCACCTTCGCCGACCTCAAGGGCACCATCGAGCAGCTGGTCTCGACCCTGATCGGCGACGGCCTGGAGCTGCGCTGGCGGCCCTCGTACTTCCCGTTCACCGAGCCGAGCGCCGAGATCGACCTGCAGTGCTTCGTGTGCCGCGGCGAGTCGGTCGGCAACCCGGACCGCCCCTGCCGCACCTGCGGCTCCGAGGGCTGGATCGAGCTCGGCGGCTGCGGCGTGGTCAACCCGCGGGTGCTGGTCGCCTGCGGCGTGGACCCGAGCCGCTACAGCGGGTTCGCCTTCGGCCTGGGCCTGGAGCGGATCCTGATGAACCGTCACAACGTCGCCGACATGCGCGACATGGTCGAGGGTGACGTGCGCTTCACCCTCCCGTTCGGGATGGAGATCTGATGCGCGTCCCGCTTTCCTGGCTGCGCGAGTACGTCGACCTGCCGGCCGGCGAGACCGGCCGCGACGTGGCCGAGCGGCTGGTCCGCGCCGGTCTGGAGGTCGAGACCGTCGAGCAGCTCGGCGGCGACCTCAAGGGCCCGCTGGTGGTCGGCGAGGTGCTCTCCATCGAGGAGCTGACCGGCTTCAAGAAGCCGATCCGGCACTGCTTCGTCAACGTCGGCGACGCCAACGGCACCGGCGAGCCGCAGGAGATCGTCTGCGGCGCCAGCAACTTCGCCGTCGGCGACAAGGTCGTCGTGGTGCTGCCCGGCGCCGTGCTGCCCGGCCCGTTCCCGATCGCCGCCCGCAAGACCTACGGCCAGACCTCGGCCGGCATGATCTGCTCGGCCCGCGAGCTCGGCATGGGCGACGACCACAACGGCATCATCGTGCTCCCGCCCGAGTACGAGCCCGGCACCGACGCGATCGAGCTGCTCCAGCTGGTCGACGAGGTGCTCGACATCGCCGTCACCCCGGACCGCGGCTACTGCCTGTCCATGCGCGGCGTCGCCCGCGAGGCCGCCGCCGCGTACGGGCTGCCGCTGGCCGACCCGGCGCTGCTCGACGTGCCGCCGGCCAACTCCTTCGGCTACCTGGTCAAGGTCAACGACCCGGTCGGCTGCGACCGCTTCGTGGCCCGCACCGTGATCGGCCTCGACCCGGCCGCCAAGTCCCCGATCTGGCTCCAGCGCCGGCTGCAGAAGGCGGGCATCCGCCCGATCTCGCTGGCCGTCGACATCACCAACTACGTGATGCTGGAGGTCGGCCAGCCGCTGCACGCCTACGACAAGCAGCGCGTCGACGGCCCGATCACGGTCCGCCGGGCGGAGGAGGGCGAGAGCCTCACCACCCTCGACGGCGTCAAGCGCACGCTGTCCGCCGAGGACCTGCTGATCTGCGACAACAGCGGCCCGATCGGCCTGGCCGGCGTCATGGGCGGCGCCTCCACCGAGATCCTCGACCCGGCCGCCGGTCCGGGCACCACCGAGGTGATCATCGAGGCGGCGCACTTCGACACGGTCGCCATCGCCCGCGGCGCCAAGCGGCACAAGCTGCCCTCCGAGGCGTCCAAGCGCTTCGAGCGCGGCGTCGACCCCGAGGCCGCCCGCGCCGCCGCGCAGCGCGCCGTCGACCTGCTGGTGCTGATCGCCGGCGGCACCGCCGAGGCGGGCGTCACCGACATCGCCGCCCCGCACCCGGTGCGCACCATCACCATCGCCGCCGATCTGCCCGACCGGGTCGCCGGTACCGCGTACGGCCGCGAGACCGTCACCCGGCGCCTCCAGGAGATCGGCTGCTCGGTCGCCGGCGCCGACGTCCTGGAGGTCACCCCGCCGACCTGGCGCCCCGACCTCACCGACCCGTACGACCTCGCCGAGGAGGTCATCCGGCTGGAGGGCTACGACAACGTCCCCGCCCGGATGCCCACCGTCCCGCCGGGCAAGGGCCTGACCGAGGCCCAGCGGATGCACCGCCGGGTCGGCGTCGCGCTGGCCGGCGCGGGCTACGTCGAGGTCAACAACTACCCGTTCGTCGGCGAGGCCTCCTTCGAGGCGCTCGGCCTGGAGCCGGAGGACCGGCGGCGGCGCACCGTCACCCTGGTCAACCCGCTCAACGACGAGGAGCCGGGGCTGCGCACCACGCTGCTGCCGGGCCTGCTCGGGGCGCTGCGCCGCAACGTCGGGCGCGGCAACACCGACCTGGCGGTCTTCGAGACGGGCACGGTGTTCCTGCCGAAGGACGAGCTGTCGGTCGCCCCGCGCCCGGCCGTCGACCGCCGGCCCACCGACGAGGAGCTGGCCGCGCTGGACGCCGCGCTGCCGCACCAGCCGCGCCGGGTCGCCGTCGCGCTGGCCGGTGAGCGGCTGCCGTCCGGCTGGTGGGGCAAGGGCGCCCCGGCGACCTGGGCCGACGCCATCGAGGCCGCCCGTACGGTGGCCGGCGCCGCCGGCGTCGCGCTCACCGTGCGCCAGGGCCGGCTGATGCCGTGGCACCCGGGCCGCTGCGCCGAGCTGGTGGTGGCCGGCACCGACCGCGTGGTCGGCCACGCCGGTGAGCTGCACCCGCGCGTCGTCAAGGCGATGGGCCTGCCCGAGCGCACCTGCGCCATGGAGCTGGACCTGGACCTGCTGGCCGCCGACGGTGCCGCGCGGGTCGAGGGCCCGGCGGTCTCCGGCTTCCCGGTGGCCACCCAGGACGTCGCGCTGATCGTTGACGCCGGGGTGCGGGCCGCCGATGTGGAGGCCGCGCTGCGCGCCGGGGCCGGTGAACTGCTGGAGGCGATCCGGCTGTTCGACGTCTTCACCGGCGAGCAGGTCGGCGAGGGCAAGAAGTCGCTGGCGTACGCGCTGCGGTTCCGTGCCGCGGACCGCACGCTGACCGCCGACGAGGCGAGCGCCGCCCGCGAGGCGGCCGTCGCCGAGGCCGTCGCCCGCACCGGCGCGGTGCTGCGCGGCGCCTGACGCGCCGTCCGACGCATCGCCTGACGCGTCGTCAAAAGGGGGTCCCGGCCGGATCGGTCATCCGGCCGGGGCCCCCTTTCGCGTGCCCTTGCGGGCAATCCCCTTGCGCCGCGCCCGGCGTGAACGCTTCAATCAAGTTAGGAAACTTTCCTAACTCTCACGAGCCCGGGTGCCCCATGTCCGGGCCAGGGAAACGGAGCGTCAGATGCGTACCCAGCACCGCACCGCCCGCACCGCCCGCCTCGCCCTCGCCGCCCTGCTGGTCGCCGCCCCCGCCACCGTCGCGGCCGCCGGCGCCGTCCACGCCGCCCCCGCCGCCGGCACCGTCCGGCTCGCCGCCGTGGGCCTGGACGACCCGCACAAGAAGGACATCGCCATGCAGCTGGTGTCCAGCGCGGAGAACTCCTCCCTCGACTGGAAGGCCCAGTACAAGTACATCGAGGACATCAACGACGGCCGCGGCTACACCGCCGGCATCATCGGCTTCTGTTCCGGCACCGGCGACATGCTCGAACTCGTCGAGCACTACACCGACCTGAAGCCGGGCAACATCCTCGCCAAGTACCTCCCGGCGCTGCGCAAGGTCAACGGCACCGACTCGCACTCCGGCCTCGGCTCCGCCTTCGAGCGCGACTGGGTCACCGCCGCCAAGGACACCGTCTTCCAGCAGGCCCAGAACGAGGAGCGCGACCGGGTCTACTTCAACCCCTCGGTCAAGCAGGGCAAGGCCGACGGCCTGCGCGCGCTCGGCCAGTTCATCTACTACGACGCCATCGTCATGCACGGCCCCGGCAGCAGCTCCGACAGCTTCGGCGGCATCCGCGCCGCCGCCATGAAGAAGGCCAGGACCCCCGCGCAGGGCGGCGACGAGGCCACCTACCTCAAGGCCTTCCTGGAGGCCCGCAAGGTGATCATGAAGCAGGAGGACGCCCACTCCGACACCAGCCGGGTCGACACCGAGCAGCTGGTCTTCCTCAACGCGAAGAACTTCGACCTCAACCCGCCCCTGAAGTGGAAGGTCTACGGCGACAGCTACGTCATCAACAGCTGACGCGCCGCCGCGCGGTGGCGGGAGGAGCCGGGCGCCAACCGGCCTCCCGCCGCCGCTGTTTATTCGGATGACGCCCGAACAGGCGCGCTGGTAGCGTCCCTCGCGTGGCAAAGCTGAACCAGATCATCGCCGTCGAAAAGGGCGTCAAGTCGAAGTCCTTCCAGGAGCTGACGCAGTCCCACCAGGACCTGCAGAAGACCCCGCTGCTGGCCGGCATCTCCCGCACGTACCAGCCCAAGGACGAGGAGGGCGAGCAGCTCCCTCCCGAGTCCACCCGTGTCCAGGTCATGGCCGAGGACGTCCTGCGGGCCACGGCCACCACCCTGACCCGGCTGTTCGACGTCACCGCGACCAAGGACTGGGCCAACACCGAGGCCCGCGCCGACGTCGTCGTCGACGGCCGCACGCTGGTCGCCGGGGCGCCGGTCACCTATCTGCTCTTCCTGGAGAAGCAGCTCACCGACCTGCGGACCTTCGTGCGCAAGCTGCCCGTCCTGGACGCCGCCGAGTCCTGGAGCCACGACCCGTCCACCGACGCCTGGAAGACCGAGGCGGTGCGCACCATCCGGACCAGGAAGGTGCCGCGCAACCACGTCAAGGCCGAGGCCACCGAGAAGCACCCGGCGCAGGTCGAGGTCTACTACGAGGACGTCGCGATCGGCTACTGGACGACCGTGAAGTTCTCCGGCGCCCTGCCCGCCCGGCGGGTCAACGAGCTGCTGGAGCGGGTCGAGAAGCTCCAGCAGGCCGTCCAGTTCGCCCGCGAGGAGGCCAACGGCGCCGAGGTCGAGGACCGGCGGGTCGGCGACGCGGTGTTCGGCTACCTGTTCGGGTAGCCCCATGAGCCCCCCGGGTGAGACCGGGGGTGGCGCGCAAAGCGCAAGCTGACACTGAAAGTCGAAGCTGATACCGGGGAAACGGTGGGGGTTCGAGTCCCTCCTCCGGCACCACGTGTCGGAGTGGCCCAAATGGCAGAGGCGCCCCGTCAAACTCAGACTATCGCTCAAGTCTCAGCATTCGCCGCCGAGCGCCGGATCGACCGGGTGTGTGCTACAGCGTGGGTTGCGGGTTCGACTCCCGTCTGCGCCTCTCCATGGCGCGGTAGCTTCAACGGCAGAGCAACGCTGTAAAACTGACCCACACCCTTAAACGTGCCGGTGCGCAGCAATTGGGTGGCACACCAGGGGCCCGGGAGATGGATACCGCTCCCGGGCCCCGTCACGTCCGCGCCGCCCCGGACGCCTGCCGTCAGGCGGTGGCGGTGTAGTCGTAGAAGCCGCGGCCGGACTTGCGGCCCAGCAGGCCCGCGTCGACCATCCGCGACAGCAGCGGGGGAGCGGCGTACAGCGGCTCCTTGTACTCGTCGTACATCGACTCGGCGATCGAGACGATGGTGTCCAGGCCGATCAGGTCGCACAGCCGCAGCGGGCCCATCGGGTGGGCGCAGCCGGCCTCCATGCCCTTGTCGATGTCGGAGGCGGTCGCCACGCCCGACTCGAACATCCGCACCGCCGACAGCAGGTACGGCACCAGCAGCGCGTTCACCACGAAGCCGGCCCGGTCGCGGGCGCGGATCGGGGCCTTGTGCAGCACCTCGGTGGCGAACGCCTCCGCCCGGTCGGTGGTGGCGGCCGAGGTGGTCAGGGTCGGGATCACCTCGACCAGCTTCTGCACCGGCGCCGGGTTGAAGAAGTGGAGGCCGATCACCTGCTCCGGGCGCGAGGTGGCGGCGGCCAGCTTCACGATCGGGATCGAGGAGGTGTTCGAGGCGAGGATCGCGTCCCGGCGCTCGACCACCCGGTCCAGCGTCTCGAAGATCTTCACCTTGACGTCCGCGCGCTCGGCGACCGCCTCGACCACCAGGTCGCGGTCCGCGAAGTCCGCGAGGTCCACGGTGAACGCCAGCCGGGACAGCGCCTCGTCGCGCTCCTCCTCCGTCAGCTTGCCGCGCGTGACCGCGGTGTCCAGCGAGTTGGTCAGCCGGGCGCGCCCGAACTCCAGCGCCTCCCCGCTGGCCTCGGCGACCAGGACGTCCAGCCCCGCCCGGGCGAACACCTCAGCGATGCCCGACCCCATGAGTCCGCAGCCGATCACTCCGACGCGCGCGATGTCACTCACTCAGTTGCCCTTCGGTGGTGCTGGGGGTCGCCCAGCGAAATGGCCCAGCAGCTGTTGTCCGGCGGTTCGGCACCCGGTATGTGCGGACCGGTGCACCGTCCCGACGACGTTACTACTCCCTACCCGCGAGTAGGTCATCCCCTCCCCAGGGGACCCGCGGCCCCGTGCCTTCCCCCGAACGGGTGGGCCCGCCCGCGTCGCGGGTGCGCTCCCGCCCCGCCCCGGCCCGCCGGGCGACAGAATGCGGGGCCGGGCCGCGGGTGGTCCCGGACGCACGGAGGGAGCACGGGCATGCCGACGGGATCGCTCACGGGACAGGTCGCCCTGGTCACCGGCGCCGGCCGCGGCATCGGCCGGGAGACCGCCATCGGCCTCGCCGCCGAGGGCATGGCCGTCGGCCTCGTCGGACGCACCCAGGAGACGCTCACCGACACCCTCAAGGAGTGCGTGCGGCACGGCTCGCGCGGCGTCGCCGTCGCCGCCGACGTCACCCGCCCCGGCTCGGTCCGCGAGGCCGTGCGCGTCGTCGAACGCGACCTCGGCCCCGTCGACCTGCTGGTCAACAACGCCGGCCAGATCGACGCCGCCGAGGTCCCGCTCTGGGAGACCGACGTCAACCAGTGGTGGCAGGTCGTCGAGGTCAACCTGCGCGGCCCCTACAACCTGCTGCGCTGCGTCCTGCCCGGCATGGTGCGCCGCCGCCGCGGCCGCGTCGTCAACCTCAACTCCGGCTTCGCGCTGCGCCCCGACGGCCACTACACCGCGTACGCCACCTCCAAGGGCGCGCTGCTCCAGCTCTCCGACAACCTCGCCGACTCGCTCGCCGAGCACCACGTGGTGATCCTCGACATCAGCCCCGGCGCGGTCGAGACCGACATGACCGCCGGCATGCCGATGTTCGCCGGCACCACGGAGTGGGGCTCCATCCCGTACATGGTCGCCGTCACGGTGGACGCCGCCCGCGGCCGCTTCGACGGGCTGCACGGGCGCTTCCTGCACGCCGGGCGGGACAACCTGGAGGAGATCGTCCGCCGCGCCGGGGAGATCCGCGAGGCGGACGCCCGCACCCTGCGGCTGCGCCCGTACGGGCCCGACGACCCGATGGGCTGAGCGGCGCCGGGCCCTCACGCGCAGAGGCGGCTCGCGGTCACCGGGGTGAGGCCGGCCCTGCCGAGGCCGTCGAGGATGCCCGGCAGCGCGTCGACCGTGCAGCGGTGGCCCAGGTGCAGGGCGACCACCGAGCCGCCGCGCACCGAGCCGAGCACCCGGCGCTGCAGGTCGGCGGCGCTCGGGTCGGCGTAGTCGCGCGGGTCCACGTCGAAGGCGAGCACGTGGTCGTACCCGACCGCCTTCGCCTGCTCGCGCACCATCGGCGTCGCGTACTGGGCGGCCGAGGGGCGGAACCAGCGGCCGATCGAGCCGGTGAGCCGCTGCAGCCGCTCCGCGCACTGGGCGATCTCGGCGCGCGCCCGGTCCGGGGTCATGGTGGAGATGTTCTGGTGGTTCTGGGTGTGGTTGCCCAGCTCGTGGCCGCCGTCCAGGATCCGCCGGGCCATCTGCGGCTGCTGGTCGAGCCAGCTGCCGACGGCCAGCACGGTGAGCCCGGCCCCGCGCTGCTCGGCGATCTCCAGCAGGGCGGTGGCGAGCGCGGGGTCGCCGCTGCCGTGGAAGGTCAGCGCGACGTTGCGGCCGGTGCGCGGCCCGGACGCGACCTCGAACGGGGTGCCGGGCGCCAGCGCGGGCAGCACCGGCGCGACGGGCGGCGCGGTGGCGACGGGCGCGGCGGTGGCGGCGGGCTCCGGCGAGGCGGGCTCCGGCGAGGCCGGACCCTCACCGCCCGCCCAGGCCGGGTCCACCGTGCCCGGCGGGTCCGGCGCTTCCGGGCGCACCGCGAACTCCCCCGGATCGGACCGGCGCCGCCCGGGATCGCCGCAGGCGGTGAGCAGGCCGCCGACGGCGGTGAGGGCGGCCAGTTTGACGGTGGTGCGCAGGACGGTGCGCCGGTCGGCAGTCATCGCCAGCCAGCATAGGGACGGCGGCACCCGGCGGCGACCGCCGGACGCGGGCGGCCCGGGCGTTCGGGAAACGGTCGTTGACGTGCACACACACCATCGTTCGAATGCTGCGGAAACCTGAACTACCGCTGTTTCCAAGGCGTCTCGTCGGCTACGATCACGGCGCACCGTGCGGTGGGGGCCGCCACCGGCCGCCTGCCGGTCGCGGGGCAGGGGACAGGAATCGTCCGGCAGCGCGTACTGCCGGACACCCGGACATCAGGGGGCGGCAGATGGGCGAGGACAGGACGGCGGCGCACGGCGGCACCGGCACCGACTGGGAGTGGGCGCGCGCCGAGGACTGGCAGCCGCCGACCGAGCTCGACACCGGGGTCCCGCACACTGCCCGGATGTACGACTACTACCTCGGCGGCAAGGACAACTTCGAGGCCGACCGCAAGGCCGCCGAGGCCGCCATCGCCGCCTACCCGGCACTGCGGCTGCTGGCCCGCACCAACCGCGAATTCCTCGGCCGCGCCGTCGAGTTCGCGGCCGGCCGGGGCATCCGGCAGTTCCTCGACATCGGCACCGGCATCCCCGCCATCGGCTCCACCAGCGAGGTCGCCCGCCGGGTCGCACCGGACGCCCGGGTCGTCTACGTCGACAACGACCCGATCGTGGCCACCCACGCGCGCGCCCTGCTCGCCGGCCGCCCGGCCGGCCACACCTCGGTCATCGAGGCGGACCTGCGCGAGCCCGAGGCGATCCTCGCCCATCCGGCGCTGCGCGCGGCCGTCGACCTCGGCGAGCCCGTCGCCCTGATGCTGGTCGCCGTCCTGCACTTCATCCGCGACGAGGACGGCGCCGAGCGGATCGTGCGCACCCTGCGCGACGCGCTGGCCCCCGGCAGCGCGCTGATCCTCTCGCACGGCAGCCCCGACTTCGCCTCCCGGGAGAGCGCCGCCGAGGGCACCCGGGTCTACCGCAGCGCCAGCGCCCCGCTGGTGCTGCGCCCGCGCGCGGCCGTCGAACCCTTCTTCGGCGACTTCGAGTTCGCCGGCCCCGGCCTCGTCCAGCTCCCGCTCTGGCGCCCGGCCCCCGGCCACGTCCGCACCACCGACCTCCCCGAGGGCTGGCAGGACGTCTCGGCCTACGCCGGCGTCGCCTTCAAGCGCGGATGACCGACGGCGCCCCGCCGCTGCCGGAGGCCGCCGCCGGGCTGCTCGCCGGCGCCCCACCCCGGCTGACCGCCCATCTGGGACTGGTCCACGAGGTTGCCGGGACGATTCTCGACTGGTGCGCCGGGTACGGGGTGCCGGTGGACCGGGAGGCCGTGCTGTTCGGCGCGGCCACCCACGACATCGGCAAGATCGTTCACCGCGAGGAGCTCTCCGCCCCCGGCTCGCTG
Source organism: Kitasatospora sp. NPDC008115 (assembly GCF_042957205.1). NCBI lineage: Bacteria > Bacillati > Actinomycetota > Actinomycetes > Kitasatosporales > Streptomycetaceae > Kitasatospora > Kitasatospora sp. NPDC008115. The sequence continues at coordinate 94,297 of NZ_JBIBHU010000011.1, forward strand.
CACGAGCGGGCCGGGTACGAGCTGCTGCTCGCCCACGGCGTCCCGGAGCGCCTGGCCCGCTTCGCCCGCACCCACGGCAGCTGGGGCGAGCCCGGCACCACCGTGGAGGACCTGCTGGTCAGCCTGGCCGACAAGGCGTGGAAGGACAGCCGGGTGCGCGATCTGGAGGACCGCCTGGTGGCGCGGCCGGCGCGGGCGGCCGGGCGCGAGAACTGGGAGATCTTCCTCGCCCTCGACGACCTGCTCGCCGGGATCGGCGCCGACGCCCCGCGGCGGCTCGCCGTCCAGGCGGCCCACCCGGCGGCCTGAAGGCCCGCCGCCGGACGGGCCCGGTGGCGTGGCGCGCCGCCGGGCCCGGCCGTGTGGTGCGGTCAGCGCCAGACGGAGAGCCTGGCGGTGAAGGGGTGGAAGTCGAGGACGTCGCAGAAGTACGAGACCGCCTCGCCCCGGGCCACGTAGGCCTGGCCGGCGGCGTGGCACGCCTCGCCGCTCGGGTACATGCCGACGTAGACGTAGCCCGTCGTCCTGGTGGTCGCGGCCTGGGCGGCCTGGGCAGCCGGGGCGGCCAGGAGCCCGCCCGCCGCGAGTGTTCCGGCCAGGACCAGGGTGGAGACCGCCTTGCGCATTGCCATGCCGGTGCCTTCCTTCTTCGGACCCGAGCGCCGGACTGCCCGCCCGGCGCTTCGGGGGCGAGCCTCCTCCGCCTCCTGGATCACGGCAATGGTCGAGACCAATTCGGCAGGAACCTGCCGTGGCCTTGCGTGGCGCCCCGCCGAGCGGTTCACCGGCCGCGCAGGCCGTCCATCTCGCGGCGGTCGCGCTTGGTCGGCCGCCCGGCGCCCCGGTCGCGCACGCCCGGCGCGGCGACGAACTCGCGCGCCGGGCGCGGCGGGCTGTTGTCCACCAGGCACTCCGCCGCGACCCCCGCGCCGACCCGCTTGCGGATCAGCTTCGTCACCACGACGACCCGCTCCCACCCCTCGACGCGCACCCGGACCTCGTCACCCGGCTTCAACGCCTGCGCCGGCTTCGCCCGCTCGCCGTTGACCCGCACGTGCCCGGCCTTGCACGCCGCCGCCGCGGCCGACCGCGTCTTGGCCAGGCGCACCGACCAGATCCAGCTGTCCACCCGGACGCTTCCCTCGTCTTCGACCATCCCCCGAGCCTAAAGCCTGGGGCCGCGCTCTCAGCGCCGCCCGGGCGCCTCCTGGACGGCCCAGCCGTTGCCGTCCGGATCGCTGAAGAACACGAACGAGTTCCACAGCCCGCCCCGCCCGTCCACCCGGTCGCCGTCCTCGAAGTGCTGCACCGGGCTCACCTCCACACCCCGCGCCAGCAGCTCCGCGTGCGCGCGGTCGATGTCCGGCACCACCAGCTGCAGCCCCTTCACCGAGCCGGCCGGCGCATCCGTCAGCCCCGTCCCCACCACGATCGAGCACGGTGAGCCCGGCGGCGTCAGCTGCACCACCCGCACCCCGTCCCTGATCCGGCTGTCGTGGTCGACCCTGAAGCCGGCCTGTTCCTCGTAGAAGAGCTTCGCCCGGTCGACGTCCGCCACCGGGACCACCACCACCTCGAGCTTCCAGTCCATGGCCTCGCCCCTTCCGTCGGGCCCTCCCAGTATCGGCCGCCGCCCCGGTCCGCGCGCGGGCGCCCGCCCCGGTCCGCGCGGGCGCGCCCGTCGGCTAGCCTGGGCGGCGATGAACCAGCTCGCCAGCGCCGCCGCGACCCCCTTCCCGACCCCGTGGGGCCCCCTCGACCTCACCCGGTACCCCGAGGACCCGCGCGAGCGGCTGCGCGCCTGGGACGCCGCCGACGAGTACCTGCTGCGCCACCTGGCCGGCGAGAGCGACTCCGCCGAGGGCCGGCCCACCGCCCTGGCCGGCCGCGCCGTCACCGTCCTCGGCGACCGCTGGGGCGCGCTCACCACCGCCCTCGCCACCGCGCCCGCCGGGCACGCCCCCGCCCGGACCACCCAGATCAGCGACTCGCACCTCGCCCAGCGCGCCACCGGGGCCAACCTCGCCCGGGCCGGCGCTGCCCCCGCCGCCGCCCGCCTGCTCACCACCCGCGACACCCCGCCCGAACGGACGGACGTCCTGCTGGTGCGCGTCCCCAAGAGCCTCGCCCTGCTGGAGGACCAGCTGCACCGGCTCGCCCCGGCCCTCCACCCGGACACCGCGGTCCTCGGCACCGGCATGACCACCGAGATCCACACCTCCACCCTCCAGCTCTTCGAGCGGATCCTCGGCCCCACCCGCACCACGCTCGCCGTCCGCAAGGCCCGGCTGATCCTCTGCACCCCCGACCGGACGCGGCAGCCCGGCCCCAACCCCTGGCCGCACCGCTACGCCCTGCCCGGCGACATCGGCCCCGCCTCGGGACGCACCGTGGTCAACCACGCCGGCACCTTCTGCGCCGACCGCCTGGACATCGGCACCCGCTTCCTGCTCGCCCACCTGCCCACCGCCGCCCCCGGCGCCCGGATCGTCGACCTCGGCTGCGGCAACGGCGTGGTCGGCACCGCCGCCGCCCTCGCCGCCCCCGGCGCCGAACTGGTCTTCGTCGACGAGTCCCACCAGGCCGTCGCCTCCGCCGAGGAGACCTTCCGCGCCAACCTCGGCCTGGACGCCCCCGCCGAGTTCCTCACCGCCGACGCGCTGAGCGACGCGGGCCTGCCGGCCGGCTCGGTGGACCTGGTCCTCAACAACCCGCCGTTCCACTCCCACCAGGCCACCACCGACGCCACCGCCTGGCGGATGTTCACCGGCGCCCGCCGCGCGCTGCGCCCCGGCGGCGAACTGTGGGTGGTCGGCAACCGCCACCTCGGCTACCACCTCAAGCTGCGCAAGCTGTTCGGCAACTGCCGGACGGTCGCGGGCAATCCGAAGTTCGTGGTGCTCAGGGCCGTCAAGCGCTGAGCGCCCCGCGGCGCTCCCGGGCCACGGGCGGCTCTTCGCATACTCCTTGCATGAATGTTCCGTGCTGCGTATATTCATGCCACGACGAAGGAGGAACGCCATGGCATTGCGAGTCGCCGTCGCCGGCGCGAGCGGGTACGCGGGCGGTGAGGTGCTGCGCCTGCTGCTCGGCCACCCGGAGGTGGAGATCGGGGCGCTGACCGGCGGCTCGAACGCGGGCACCAGGCTGGGGCTGCTCCAGCCGCACCTGCTGCCGCTGGCCGACCGGGTCCTGGAGCCCACCACCCCGGAGGTGCTGGCCGACCACGACGTGGTGTTCCTGGCGCTGCCGCACGGCCAGTCCGCAGCCGTCGCCGAGGCGCTCGGCGAGAACGTCCTGGTCGTCGACTGCGGCGCCGACTTCCGGCTCAGGGCCGCCGCCGACTGGGAGCAGTTCTACGGCTCCGCGCACGCCGGCACCTGGCCCTACGGCCTGCCCGAGCTGCCCGGCCACCGCGCCGCGCTCAAGGGCAGCAACCGGATCGCCGTCCCCGGCTGCTACCCGACGGCCGTCTCGCTCGCCCTGTTCCCCGCCTACGCGGCGGGCCTGGCCGAGCCCGAGGCGGTGATCGTCGCCGCCTCCGGCACCTCCGGCGCCGGCAAGGCCGCCAAGACCCACCTGCTCGGCAGCGAGGTGATGGGCAGCGTCAGCGCCTACGGCGTCGGCGGCGTCCACCGGCACACCCCGGAGATGTCCCAGAACCTCACCCCGCTCGCCGGCGAGCCGGTCAGCGTCTCCTTCACCCCCACCCTCGTCCCGATGCCGCGCGGCATCCTCGCCACCTGCTCCGCCAAGGCGAAGCCGGGCGTGGGCGCCGGGGAACTGCGGGCCGCCTACGCCGAGGCGTACGCCGACGAGCCGTTCGTCCGCCTGCTGCCCGAGGGCCAGTGGCCGCAGACCAGCAGCGTCTACGGCTCCAACGCCGCCCTGGTGCAGGTCGCCCTGGACGCGGCCGCCGGGCGGATCGTGGCGATCAGCGCGATCGACAACCTGGTCAAGGGCACCGCCGGCGGCGCGGTGCAGAGCATGAACATCGCCCTCGGCCTGCCCGAGGAGCTGGGCCTTCCCGTGAACGGAGTCGCACCGTGACCGACCACCAGAACGTCGGCGTCACCGCCGCCCAGGGCTTCCGGGCCGCCGGCGTCACCGCCGGGATCAAGGCCTCCGGCACCCCCGACCTCGCGCTCGTCGTCAACGACGGCCCCTCGCTGGCCGCCGCGGGCGTCTTCACCTCCAACCGGGTCAAGGCCGCCCCCGTGCTCTGGTCCGAGCAGGTCCTCAAGGGCGGCACGGTCTCCGCCGTCGTCCTCAACTCCGGCGGCGCCAACGCCTGCACCGGCCCGCTCGGCTTCCAGGACACCCACGCCACCGCCGAGAAGGCCGCCGGGGAGCTGAAGCTCAACGCCGCCGAGATCGCCGTCGCCTCCACCGGCCTGATCGGCGTGCGGCTGCCGATGGACATCCTGCTGCCCGGTGTCGCCACCGCCGCCGCCGCGCTCAGCGCCACCGGCGGCGAGCAGGCCGCGATCGCCATCAAGACCACCGACACCGTCCACAAGACCGCCCAGGTCACCAGCCCGGCCGGCTGGACGGTCGGCGGCATGGCCAAGGGCGCCGGCATGCTCGCCCCGGGCCTGGCCACCATGCTGGTGGTGCTCACCACCGACGCCGAGGCGGACGCCGCCGCCCTGGACGCCGCGCTGCGCGAGGCCACCCGCACCACCTTCGACCGGATCGACTCCGACGGCTGCATGTCGACCAACGACACCGTGCTGCTGCTCGCCTCCGGCGCCACCGGCACCGTCCCGGAGCAGGCCGAGTTCGACGAGGCCGTGCGCACCGTCTGCGCCGACCTCGCCCGCCAGCTGATCGGCGACGCCGAGGGCGCGAGCAAGGACATCCGGATCGACGTCACCGGCGCCGCCACCGAGCAGGAGGCCGTCGGCGTCGCCCGGGTGATCGGCCGCAACAACCTCCTCAAGTGCGCCATCCACGGCGAGGACCCCAACTGGGGACGGGTGCTGGCCGCGATCGGCACCACCGACGCCGCCTTCGACCCCGACCGCCTGGACGTCGCCATCAACGGCGTCTGGGTCTGCCGCGACGGCAGCGTGGGGGAGGACCGCGACCTCGTCGACATGACCGGCCGCGAGGTCGTCATCACCGCGAACCTCAACGCCGGGGAGGCCGCGGCCACCCTGTGGACCAACGACCTGACCGCCGACTACGTGCACGAGAACAGCGCCTACTCCACCTGACAGCCTCCACCAGAGCCGGGGAAGCAGAACTGTGCAGATCGCACCCAAGGGCGAACAGGCCCGGAACAACACCGCGTTGCCCAAGGCCATGACGCTCATCGAGGCCCTGCCGTGGCTGGAGCGCTTCCACGGCAAGACCATCGTGATCAAGTTCGGCGGCAACGCCATGGTCGACGAGGAGCTCAAGGCCGCCTTCGCCCAGGACGTCGTCTTCCTGCGCTTCGCCGGCCTGCACCCCGTCGTGGTGCACGGCGGCGGCCCGCAGATCAGCGCCCAGCTGGAGAAGCTCGGCCTGGAGTCCTCCTTCACCAACGGCCTGCGGGTCACCACCCCGGAGACCATGGACGTGGTCCGGATGGTGCTCGCCGGCCAGGTGCAGCGCGAACTCGTCGGCCTGCTCAACCAGCACGGCCCGTTCGCCGTCGGCCTGACCGGCGAGGACGCCCACACCATGACCGCCGTCAAGCGCTACGCGGTGGTCGACGGCGAGCAGGTCGACATCGGCCTGGTCGGCGACATCGTCAACATCGAGGCCGGCGCGGTCAAGGCGCTCATCTCCGACGGCCGCATCCCGGTGATCTCCTCGATCGCCCGCGGCACCGACGGCCACGTCTACAACATCAACGCCGACACCGCCGCCTCCGCCCTCGCGGTCGCGCTCGGCGCCGAGATGCTCGTCGTCCTCACCGACGTCGAGGGCCTCTACAAGGACTGGCCGCACTCCGACGACGTGATCAGCCAGCTCAACGCCTCCGAGCTGGACGAACTGCTGCCGGAACTGGCCAGCGGCATGCTGCCCAAGATGGAGGGCTGCCTGCGCGCCGTGCGCTCCGGCGTCGGCACCGCCCGCGTGCTGGACGGCCGGGTGCCGCACAGCCTGCTGCTGGAGATCTTCACCGACGAGGGCATCGGCACGATGGTCGTGCCGGACGACGAACCGACCGTGACCGGGGGACTCGCATGACTTCCAACGCCCAGCTCACCGAACGGTGGCAGCACTCCTTCACCGACAACTACGGCACCCCCCGGATCCCGCTGGTCCGCGGCGAGGGCAGCAGGCTCTGGGACGCCGACGGCAAGGAGTACACCGACCTGCTCGGCGGCATCGCCGTCAACGCCCTCGGCACCGCCCACCCGGCGGTCGTCGAGGCCGTCAGCCGGCAGATCGCCACCCTCGGCCACGTCTCCAACCTGTTCATCGCCGAGCCCGCCGTCGCCCTCGCCGAACGGCTGCTGCGCCTGGACGGCCGCCCCGGCCGGGTGTTCTTCTGCAACTCCGGCGCCGAGGCCAACGAGGCCGCCTTCAAGATCAGCCGCCGCACCGGCCGCACCCACCTGGTCGCCCTCCAGGGCGGCTTCCACGGCCGCACCATGGGCGCCCTCGCGCTCACCGGCCAGCCCGCAAAGCAGGACCCGTTCCGCCCGCTGCCCGGCGACGTCACGCACGTCCCGTTCGGCGACGTCGAGGCGCTGCGCGCGGCCGTCACCACCGAGACCGCCGCCGTCTTCCTGGAGCCGATCCAGGGCGAGAACGGCGCGGTCCCGCTGCCCGACGGCTACCTGGCCGCCGCCCGCGAGATCACCCGCGCCACCGGCACCCTGCTCGTCCTGGACGAGATCCAGACCGGTATCGGCCGCACCGGCCACTGGTTCGCCCACCAGGCCTTCGAAGGAATCGAGCCGGACGTCGTCACGCTCGCCAAGGCGCTCGGCGGCGGCCTGCCGATGGGCGCGGTGCTGGCCTTCGGCGAGGCGGCCGAGCTGCTCACCCCCGGCCAGCACGGCACCACCTTCGGCGGCAACCCGGTGGCCGCGGCGGCCGGCCTCGCGGTGCTCGACACCATCGAGTCCCAGGGCCTGCTGGAGCACGCCCGCAAGATCGGCGACCGGCTGCGGCACGGCGTCGAGGCGATCGGCGACCCGCTGGTCTCGCACGTGCGCGGGGCCGGGATGCTGCTGGGCATCGTGCTCACCGAGCCGGTGTCGGCCCAGGTCCAGGCGGGCCTCCAGGAGGCAGGCTTCCTGGTGAACGCCGCGGTGGCGGACGCCGTGCGGCTCGCCCCGCCGCTGGTGCTCACCGAGCAGGAGGCGGACGCCTTCCTCGCGGCGCTGCCGGCCGTCCTGCGGGCCGTTCGCGAGGGCGCCCCGGACGATGCGGACCGGGCGTAGTCCGGGAGAATAATGACATGACCGTACCCAACTCCGGGCAGCCCGCCGCCGGCCCGACGCCGCAGGTCCCCCAGACCCGCACCGCGCGCCACCGGCGGATCGTGGACCTGCTCACCCGCCAGCCCGTGCGCTCGCAGAGCCAGCTCGCCAAGCTGCTCGCCGACGACGGACTCGTGGTCACCCAGGCCACCCTCTCCCGGGACCTGGACGAGCTGGGCGCGGTGAAGATCCGCAACCGGGACGGCGCGCTCATCTACGCCGTCCCGGCCGAGGGCGGCGACCGCACCCCGCGCGCGCCGATGGGGGAGTCCGCCAGCGAGGGCCGGATGGCCCGGCTGGCCGGCGAGCTGATGGTCTCCGCCACCGCCTCCGGAAACCTGGTCGTGCTGCGCACGCCGCCGGGCGCGGCGCAGTTCCTGGCCTCGGCGATCGACCAGGCGGAGGTGTTCGAGATCATCGGCACCATCGCCGGCGACGACACCGTGCTGCTGATCAGCCGTGACCCGTTCGGCGGCCAGGCCCTCGCCGACCACCTGATGCAGCTCGCCCAGGCGAAGGCGCAGTAGCCCCCTCTCACCCCGGTGGGCCCGGCTCCGGCCGGGCCCACCGGCGTATCCGGAACCCGCCTGACCCCCGGGTTTTGAATTTCATACGGAGTAGTGCATACTTATGCCTATCGCCGTAAGCCTGTTCGCACAGTTGTGAAGGAGAAAGCCGTGACCGAGCGCGTCGTACTCGCCTACTCGGGCGGTCTGGACACGTCCGTCTGCATCGGCTGGATCGCCGAGGAGACGGGCGCGGAGGTCATCGCCGTCGCCGTCGACGTCGGCCAGGGCGGCGAGGACCTGGACGTCATCCGCCAGCGGGCGCTGGACTGCGGCGCCGTCGAGGCCGAGGTCGCCGACGCCCGCGACGAGTTCGCCGACGAGTACTGCCTGCCGGCCCTCAAGGCCAACGCCCTCTACCAGGGCGAGTACCCGCTGGTGTCCGCCCTCTCCCGGCCGGTCATCGTCAAGCACCTGGTCGCCGCCGCGCAGAAGCACGGCGCCACCACCGTCGCCCACGGCTGCACCGGCAAGGGCAACGACCAGGTCCGCTTCGAGGTCGGCATCAACTCCCTCGCCCCGGGCCTCAAGTGCATCGCCCCGGTCCGCGACTACGCGATGACCCGGGACAAGGCCATCGCCTTCGCCGAGGCCAAGGGCCTGCCGATCGCCACCACCAAGAAGTCCCCGTACTCGATCGACCAGAACGTCTTCGGGCGGGCCGTCGAGACCGGCTTCCTGGAGGACATCTGGAACGCCCCGATCGAGGACGTCTACGAGTACACCCAGAACCCCGCCACCCCGCGCGAGGCCGACGAGGTCGTCATCACCTTCGAGGCCGGCGTCCCGGTCGCGATCGACGGCCGCAAGGTCACCGTCCTCCAGGCCATCGAGGAGCTCAACAAGCGGGCCGGCGCCCAGGGCGTGGGCCGCCTCGACATGGTCGAGGACCGGCTGGTCGGCATCAAGTCCCGGGAGATCTACGAGGCCCCCGGCGCGATCGCCCTGATCACCGCCCACCAGGCGCTGGAGAACGTCACCGTCGAGCGCGAACTCGCCCGCTACAAGCGGCAGGTCGAGCAGCGCTGGGCCGAGCTGGTCTACGACGGCCTGTGGTTCTCCCCGCTCAAGCGGGCCCTGGACGGCTTCGTCAACGAGGCCAACCAGCACGTCTCCGGCGACATCCGGATGGTCCTGCACGGCGGCCGGGCCGTCGTCAACGGCCGCAAGTCCGAGCAGTCGCTGTACGACTTCAACCTCGCCACCTACGACACCGGCGACACCTTCGACCAGTCGATGTCCAAGGGCTTCATCGAGATCTTCGGCCTCTCCTCGAAGATCGCCGCCCGGCGCGACCTGGGCTGAGCCCGCCTCCGGCCCCGGCCGCACCCGGCCGGGGCCGACCCCCACCCCCCTCTTCCCGCACGTCAGTCAAGGAGCCAGCGATGTCCGCCGACCAGAACGCCTCCGGTGGCGACGTCCGCCTCTGGGGCGCCCGTTTCGCCGACGGCCCGTCCGAGGCCCTGGCCAGGCTCTCCGCCTCGGTGCACTTCGACTGGCGCCTCGCCCCCTACGACATCGCCGGCTCCAAGGCCCACGCCCGCGTCCTGCACAAGGCCGGCCTGCTCGACGACGGCGAACTCGCCGCGATGCACGACGGACTCGACCGGCTCCTCGCCGACGTCGAGGCCGGCACCTTCACCGGCACCATCGCCGACGAGGACGTCCACACCGCCCTGGAGCGCGGCCTGCTGGAGCGCCTCGGCCCCGACCTCGGCGGCAAGCTGCGGGCCGGCCGCTCCCGCAACGACCAGATCGCCACCCTCTTCCGGATGTACCTGCGGGACCACGCGAAGACCATCGGCGGCCTGCTGCTCGACCTCCAGCACGCCCTGGTCGGCCTCGCCGAGGCCCACCCGGACACCGCCATGCCGGGCCGCACCCACCTCCAGCACGCCCAGCCCGTACTCTTCGCCCACCACGTCCTCGCGCACGTGCAGGCCCTCGGCCGGGACGCCGAGCGGCTGCGCCAGTGGGACGCCCGCACCGCCGTCTCCCCCTACGGCTCCGGGGCGCTGGCCGGCTCCTCGCTGGGCCTCGACCCGCAGGCCGTCGCCGCCGACCTCGGCTTCGAGGGCGGCTCGGTGGGCAACTCCATCGACGGCACCGCCTCGCGCGACTTCGTCGCCGAATTCGCCTTCGTCACCGCGATGATCGGGATCAACCTCTCCCGGATCGCGGAGGAGGTGATCATCTGGAACACCAAGGAGTTCGGCTTCATCACGCTGCACGACGCCTTCTCCACCGGCTCGTCGATCATGCCGCAGAAGAAGAACCCCGACATCGCCGAACTCGCCCGCGGCAAGTCCGGCCGGCTCATCGGCAACCTCACCGGCCTGCTCGCCACCCTCAAGGCCCTGCCGCTCGCCTACAACCGCGACCTCCAGGAGGACAAGGAGCCGGTCTTCGACTCCTGCGACACCCTTGAGGTCCTGCTGCCCGCCTTCACCGGCATGATGGCCACCCTCACCGTCCACCGCGAGCGCCTCGAGGAGCTCGCCCCGGCCGGCTTCTCCCTCGCCACCGACATCGCCGAATGGCTCGTCAAGCAGGGCGTGCCGTTCCGCGTCGCCCACGAGGTCGCCGGCGCCTGCGTCAAGGAGTGCGAGGCCCACGGCATCGAGCTCGCCGACCTGACGGACGCGCAGTTCGCCGACATCTCCGAGCACCTCACCCCCGAGGTGCGCACGGTGCTCAGCGTCCACGGCGCGATCGCCGCCCGCAACGGCCGCGGCGGCACCGCCCCCGACGCCGTCGCCGTCCAGCTCACCGAGGTCAAGGCCGACCTCGCCGCCCAGCAGGAGTGGGTGGCCGGCTGACACCGGCAGGACCACCCGGGGGAGGGGCGCGGCGGACGAACCGCCGCGCCCCTCCCGCGCGTCCGCCCCCGTACGGCCGTAACCGCCGCCGCCCCCGCCGGGTCAAGCACGGTATGCGCACCGACCCCCCGTCCCACCCCTCCGCCGAGGACGAGGCCCTCGCCGGCCTGAGCCGCCGCCTCGTCCGCGAGGCCGTCGCCGCCCTGCCCGGACGCTGCCCGCGGCTGATCGCCGCCCTCGCCGAGGACCCGCCGCCGACCTACCGCGAACTCGCCCACCGCCTCGGCATGCCGCGCGGCTCCATCGGCCCCACCCGCGCCCGCTGCCTCGCCTGCCTGCGCGCCCTGCTGCACACCGAGCGCCACGCCTGACCCGGCCCCGCCGGGCGTGACCCTCGCCACGTCCGGCGGCCGTGAGGTTGAGAGCAGCTGACACGGGGGTAAGGCGCTGGCGAACGCCGCTCTTGACGGTGACGCGCCCGCCCCGATACTGACCCGTGAGCGCGCCGCCGCCGGCACGGCCCCACCAGGGCCGCGCGGGCCGGTACGTTCGTGCGCCACCCCGGTCTGGGCGGATCCCCGGCCGGGACAACACCTCCGGCAGGGAAACCCGGTGCGACACCCTCACCCCGCGCGCCGGCACAACGATGGGGAGGCCCCCGCACATGGGCATGAGCGTCATCATTTCGACCGCCGACACGAACGACGCGGAGCAGATCCTCAAGCTCCAGTACCTCGGCTACCAGAGCGAGGCCGAACTCTACGGGGACTGGGCGATCGAGCCGCTGACCCAGTCCCTGGAGAGCCTGCACGCCGAACTGACCGAGCAGCACGTCCTGGTCGCCCGCCTCGGCGAGGAGATCGTCGGCACCGTCCGCGGCCGGCTCGGCCCCGACGGCGTCGGCCGGATAGGGCGGCTGGTCGTCCACCCGCGGATGCAGCGCCACGGCCTCGGCGGCCGCCTGCTGGAAGCCCTCGAACAGCGCCTCGCCGAGGACGGCGCGGTGAGCTCCTACCGGCTCTTCACCGGCCACCGCAGCCTCGGCAACCTGCGCCTCTACACCCGCCAGGGCTACCGGCAGACCGCCGTCGAACAGGTCGGCGGCCGGGTCGCCCTGGTGCACCTGGAGAAGCCCGCCGCGGCCCCGCTCGCCGCCACCGCCTGAACGCCCCGACCGCGCCGGTCCTCGTCGGCGCCGCCACCATCCGGACCCCCGGTGGCGGCGCCGAGCCGCATCACCGCAGCTCGGCGCCCCGGATGTCCGCATTGCGGACAGCCTTGCCAAATAATTGGGCGTACCCCCGCCCATCTGTTTTACTGGCTCACATGACTGCGACGACGAAATGGACCCCCACCGGCACACTGCCGGCAGGTGAGCGTGCCATGTGCCGTCGAATGTGTCACCGCTGAGGGCCACCGCCCCCGGCACCCGTTGAGAGTGCCTCCCCTCGCGCCCCGAAGCGAGGAACCCGGCGCCGCTCCCGTCCGTGCGAGCGCGCCCATCCTGCCGCACCCCTTCTCCCGCCTGTCCGCACGCCCGCGGACAGCGGTGACTCGTAAGGGCCACGCCGTCGCGCGGCCCGGCCGCCCAGCGGCGACGATCAAGGGGTGGCAGGCCCGGAACCCCCGGACGCGACGCCGTCCACGTCGCCGACCGCGCCCCGGCGCGGCGGCCGCACGCCGTCCGCCCCCGACCCACGGAAGCAGCTGTGATCACCACCACGGACCTCACCAAGGTCTACCGCTCCCGCGGCCGCGAGGTGACCGCCCTCGCCGGCGTCGACCTCCACGTCCGCCCCGGCGAGGTCTACGGAGTCGTCGGCACCAGCGGCGCCGGCAAGTCCACCCTCATCCGCTGCGTCAACATGCTGGAGCGCCCTAGCTCCGGCACCGTCACCGTGGACGGCGTCGAGCTCACCGCCCTCGCCGGCGGCGAGAACCGGGCCGGCAGGGAACTGCGCGAGGCCCGCCGCCGGATCGGCATGGTCTTCCAGCACTTCAACCTGCTCGCCTCCCGGACCGTCCAGCAGAACGTCGAACTCCCGCTGGAGATCATCGGACTGGACCGCACCGAGCGCCGCCGCAAGGCCGCCGAACTCCTCGACCTGGTCGGCCTCGCCGACAAGGCGCGCAGCTACCCCGGCCAGCTCTCCGGCGGCCAGAAGCAGCGCGTCGGCATCGCCCGCGCCCTCGCCGGCGACCCCAAGGTGCTGCTCTCCGACGAGGCGACCTCCGCGCTCGACCCCGAGACCACCCGCTCCATCCTCAAGCTGCTGCGCGAGCTCAACCAGCAGCTCGGCCTCACCGTCCTGCTGATCACCCACGAGATGGACGTCATCAAGTCCGTCTGCGACTCCGCCGCCCTGATGCGCGGCGGCCGGGTCGTCGAGGCCGGCGCCCTGACCGACCTGCTGGCCGAGCCCGACTCCGAGCTCGCCCGCGAACTCTTCCCGCTCGGCGAGTTCGGCACCGGCCACCCCGGCGCCACCGTGCTGGAGATCACCTTCCAGGGCGACGCTCCCGCCCAGCCCTTCGTCTCCCAGCTCGCCCGCACCTACCAGATCGACATCAACATCCTCGGCGCCGCCGTCGAGACCATCGCCGGCCGCATGGTCGGCCGGATGCGGGTCGAACTGCCCGGCAGCCACCAGGACAACGTGGTGCCCATCGGCTTCCTGCGCGAGCAGGGCCTCCAGGTCGACGTCCTCGACGCCGCCCGCACCGCGAAGACGAACGGAGCGGGCGCATGACCTGGGACCAGATGCAGGAACTGATGTGGCCCGCCACCTGGGAGACCCTCCAGATGGTCGGCGTCGCCACCGTCGGCACCGTCCTACTCGGCCTGCCGCTCGGCGTGCTGCTGGTGGTCACCGACAAGGGCGGCCTGCTGCAGAACCGGCCCGTCAACAAGGTGCTCGGCGCCGTCGTCAACATCGCCCGCTCGGTGCCGTTCATCATCCTGATGATCGCCCTGATCTCCTTCACCCGCTGGCTGGTCGGCACCTCCATCGGCTGGGAGGCCGCGACCGTGCCGCTCACCATCGGCGCGATCCCCTTCTTCGCCCGCCTCGTCGAGACCTCCGTGCGCGAGGTCGACCGCGGCCTGGTCGAGGCCGTCCAGGCGATGGGCGGCTCCACCTGGACCATCGTGCGAAAGACGCTGATCCCCGAGGCCCTGCCCGGCCTGGTCGCCTCCGTCACCACCACGGTCATCACGCTGATCAGCTACTCCGCCATGGCCGGCGCGGTCGGCGGCGGCGGCCTCGGCACCCTCGCCATCAACTACGGCTACTTCCGCTTCGAGACCGCCTTCATGTGGATCATCGTCGCCGAACTGGTGATCATCGTCACCATCGTGCAGCTGCTCGGCGACTGGGCCGTCCGCTCCCTCGCCCACCGCGGCCGCAGCGGCGGCCGGACCCGCCTGCTCGGCCCGCGCGGCCGCGTCCCCGCCGCCCCGGCCGGCCCCGGCGACGACCTCGTCGCCCCCTAGACCACCCGGCGTCCGACCCGGACCCGGCTCCCCGCACCACGCAGAAAGGCACTTTTCGTGCGCAACGCCCTGAAGTTCACCAGCATCCTCGCCACCGCCGGCATCGCCCTCTCCCTCGCCGCCTGCGGCAGCAACGGCGACTCGGCGTCCTCCTCGGACCCGAACGCGCCGCTCACCGTCGCCGCCACCCCCACCCCGCACGGGCAGATCCTCAAGTACGTCAAGGACAACCTCGCGGACAAGGCCGGCCTCAAGCTCACCATCAAGGAGGTCACCGACTACGTGACCCCCAACACCGCGGTGCAGGACGGCTCGGCCGACGCCAACTACTTCCAGCACGTGCCGTACCTGGAGGACTTCAACAAGAAGCACGGCAGCCAGATCGTCTCCGTCGAGACGGTCCACCTGGAGCCCCTCGGCCTCTACTCCAAGAAGGCCAAGGCCGTCGGCGACATCAAGGACGGCGCCACCATCGGCCTGCCCAACGACGCCACCAACGAGGGCCGCGCGCTCAAGCTCCTCGCCGACAACAACCTCATCACCCTCAAGGACGGCGTCGGCACCGCCGCCACCCCCGCGGACGTCACCGGCAACCCGAAGAACCTCAAGTGGAAGGAGCTGGAGGCCGCCCAGCTGCCCCGCTCCATCGACGACCTCGACGCCGCCGTCATCAACGGCAACTTCGCCATCGACGCCGGCCTCAAGCCCACCAGCGACTCGCTCCTGCTGGAGAAGGCCGAGGGCAACCCGTACGCCAACATCCTCGCCGTCAAGCAGGGCAAGGAGAACGACCCCCGGGTCAAGAAGCTCGCCGAGCTGCTCCACTCGCCCGAGGTCAAGAAGTACATCGACGACACCTTCCAGGGCGCCGTCATCCCGGCGTTCTGATCCACGCCGACCGCACCACCGACCCGTCCCGCCGGACACCACCGGGCCCCCGCCGCAACCAGGCGGGGGCCCGGTCGGGCAGTATGCACCAGTGACGGTCCGACAGACCCACATCTGACGTACCGTCGTCCGGTCCGTGCACCGCGTGACAACCCGGCACCGGCGAGGCGTACGGTGTGTCCACGACCCGGCGAGGAGAGACGGCATGGCAGCGAGCTTCCCCGAGACCGCGATCAGCACCGAACGGCTGCTGCTGCGCCCGCTTGCGGAGGACGACGCCCCCGGACTGGCCGCCATGACGGCCGACGAACTCGTCCTGGCCTGGACCGACCTGCCCCACCCCTTCACCGAGGCCCACGCCGTCGAACTGGCCCGCACCCTCGCCCCCGCCCACCGCGCCGCCGGCCACGGCATCGTCCTCGCCGTCACCGAGCACCTCACCCAGCGCCTCGTCGGCCTCGTCGAACTCCGCAACACCGACTGGCGGCTGCGCTCCACCGAGATCGCCTTCATCACCGCCGCCTGGGCCCGCGGCGAGGGCTACGCCCCCGAAGCCGTCCTCGGCGTCGCCCAGTGGCTCTTCGAGGACCGCGGCTTCCAGCGCCTCGAACTGCGCACCGCCGCCGGCAACACCGCCGCCCAGCAGGTCGCCCAGAAGATCGGCGGCATCAGCGAGGGCGTGCTGCGCAGCGCCTGGATAGTGCGCGACGAATCCGGCGGCGCCACCGAGGACGGCCGCAGCGACCTCATCCTCTGGAGCCTGCTGCCCGAGGACCTCGAAACCCCCGAGGCCCCCGCCCCCGCCTGGGCCGGCGACCGCTACGTCCTGCGCGACTGAACCCGCCCCGCGTTTCCTCGCCGGGCACAGCTGTGCGAGATGTCCGCGCCGAGGGGATCACACCCGGTAGCCTCTGACGGGCGCCGGTGTACGGCGCCCGTCGGCGCACGAATGGCGAGGGAGACGGCCGCAGATGGCTGACCGGATCACGGTCATCGGGTGGGACGGCACACCACTCACCGAGGCCGCCGCCGCGGCCCTCGCCGCAGCCACCCTGGTGGCCGGGGCCCCCTACCAGCTCAAAGCCCTCCCGGTACCGGCCGGCGCCGAACGCATCGCCCTCGGCAGCATCCAGCTCGCCGCCCGCCGGATCGCCGAACACCGCGGCGCCGCCGTCGTCATCGCCGAGGGCGACCCCGGCTTCTTCGGCGTCGTACGCACCCTGCGCCGCCCCGAGCACGGCCTCGAACTCGAAGTCCTGCCCGCCGTCTCCTCCGTCGCCGCCGCCTTCGCCCGCGCCGGCATGCCCTGGGAGGACGCCCAGGTCGTCAGCGCCCACGGCGGCAGGCTGCGCCGCGCCGCCAACATCTGCCGCGCCCACCCCAAGGTCGCCGTCCTCACCGCCGCCGGCGCCGGACCCAGCGAACTCGCCCTCATGCTCCACGGCGTCCACCGCACCTTCGTCGTCTGCGAGGCCCTCGGCACCCCCGACGAGGACGTCACTGTCCTCACCTCCGACCGCGTCGCCGACCACATCTGGCGCGACCCCAGCGTCGTCCTGGTGATCGGCGGCAGCAGCGCCGGCGGCCCCGGCGGCGGGCCCCAGAGCGGCGCCGCCGGTGAGGCGGCCGGCTGGCTCGCCGGACGCCCCGTCGGCTATCCCGGCCCCGACCGCGGCTGGGCGCTGTCCACCGACACCTACACCGGCGCCGGGCGCGCGCCCGGCGCGTCCGACACGCTCCCGGCGCACGTACGCGCACTCGTGCTCGCCCGCCTCGGCGCCCGCCCCGGCGACCTCGTCTGGTCCGTCGGCGCCGGCAGCGGCGCGCTCGCCGTCGAGGCCGCCCGCTTCGGCGCCGCCGTCGTCGCCGTCGAGGCCGACCGCTCCGCCTGCGCCCGACTCGCCGTCAACGCCCGCCGCTACGGCGTCGAGGTCGAGACCGTCCACGGCCACGGCCCCGACGTCCTCGGCGAACTCCCCGAACCCGACGCCGCCGTGGTCGAGACCGGCGGCCCCGACGTGGTGCGCGCCGTGCTCTCCCGCCGCCCCGAACGGATCGTCGCCGTCGCCCGCACCCTCGCCGAGGCCGAGGAGGTCCGGCGCACCATCGCCGACGCCGGCTACCGCGCCGACGGCGCACTGCTCCAGTCCGCGCCGCTGCTCGCGCCCGCGGGCGCCCCCGGCACCCCGCCCGGCGACGCCCACGGACTGCGCCTCGGCGTCGGCGACCCCGGCACCTTCCTGCTCTGGGGTGAGCAGAAAGCGTGAAGGCCCGGTGTCGATTCCGGCCGCAGAACCGGAGGTGACGGGACCCCCGGACCGGACCGGACGGTGATCCAGGTCGCATCCGGACAATGATTCGAGAGGCGGCCCCGCCGGGCCGGTAGTGTGGCGTCCGGGACGGCCGCGGCCTCCGCCGACCCGCCGGATCCGGTCGGTTCACCGCCTTTTCGACACGGTACGGACCGGTACGGCTCGAAGTGTGGGCAATTCGACGGGCCGCCCGCCGGACCTGGAGAATGCCGTAGGGTCCGGTGCGGTCGTGCCGGTTGCCCCGGCTTGTCGTTGTTTCAGATGACGCACCGCCCGTCCCCGGGCGGAACGCGGGCCGGGGTGCCGCGGCGCGCCGGAAGGACTTCGGCCGCAGCGCCTCGGCGCGGCGGCCGTGTGTGGTTGAGGGGCGGGCCGGTGCAGGCCCGGCCCGTGCGGATGGGCGCTGCGGTCGGTGATCGCGTCGCCGAGGGCGCGGCAGCGGCCTGGAAGGAGCTTTGACATGACCGATGGCGGCCACGTCCCGAACGAGGGACTGCCGGAGCACCTGCTCGCCGGGCCCGACCCGCTCGGCGGCCCCGAGGGCGCCGCGGCCGTCGCACCCGGGCAGGGCGTCGCGACGGACGGCACCGGCCTGCCCGGCACGCTCCCGCCCGGCGCCCCCGTCCAAGGCGCCCCGCTCGGCGCGCCCGGCGGCTACGCCGCGCCCGTCCCCGGCGCCACCGGCGGGCCCGGCGACGGCTGGACCGTCGACCCCGGCGCCCAGCGCCCCGCCTTCCACTTCGTCGACCAGCCGGACGGCCTCGACGACGAGGACGACGTCCTGCTGATGCCCGGCCCGCAGGGCTCCTGGGGCGAACCGGTCGCCGACCAGCCGACCCCGCCCGGCACCCCCGTCGAGCCGTCCTGGCCGCCGCTGGACCCGCCCGTGCTCGGCGCCGCCCACGGCGCCGCCCAGGCCCAGGCCGCACAGGTTCCGCAGCACGCCCAGCCCGCGCCCGGCGCCCAGACCGTCCCGGTCCAGGGCCACGGCCCCGAGGCGATGACGGCCGCTCAGCCGCCGCGCCGCCCGCTGCACGCCGGCCCGCCGATCCCGGACCCGTCGCTGATGACCGGCCAGGTCCCGGTCCGCTCGCTCGCCGACCGCGGCCCCTCCACCGGCAGCACCCCGGCCCACGGCATCCCGATCGTGCCGGTCGCCGTCCAGCCGGAGCCGCAGGCCGCCGTTCCGGCGCCGGTCGCGCAGGCTGTGCCGGTCGCGCAGCCGGTCCAGGCCCCGGTTCCGGTCGTCGCCCAGCCGGCCGAGACCGTCGCCGCGCAGCCGGTCGCCGCGCCCGTCGAGACCGCCGCGCCCGTCGGGACCGCCGAGGTCCCGGTGCCGGTCGCGCCCGTCGAGAACGCCGCCGCCGCACCCGTCGAGCCGGTCGCCGCCGCCCCGGAGGCCGTCGAGGCCGCCGTCGCGGAGCCGGTCGCCGCCGCCGCGCCCGCCGAGCAGGCCGCTGTCGAAGCCCCGGTGCAGGCCGTGACCGAGGCTCCGGCGCAGGCCCCGGCCGAGGCCGCCGAGGCGGTCGTCGAGCAGCCCGCGCAGAGCGCCGAGGCCGCCGCCGGCCAGGCCGGCCCGCCGCGCCGCATCTCCGCCTTCCTCGCCGCGCCGACCCCGCACGGTCTGCCGCAGGTCGAGGCCGTCGACCCGGCCGCTCCGGCCGCCGTCGAGACCGAGGCGGAGCAGTCCGCCCCCATAGCGCCTGCCGTCGACCAGCCCGCGCCCGCCGCCGAGGCTCCGGCCGAGGCCGCCGCTCCGGCCGCCGAGTCCGCACCCGCGCCGGCTGAGCAGCCCGCGGTGGAGCAGGTCGCCGAGCCGGTCGAGCCGGCCGAGCCGGTGGCCCAGGCCGCCGAGCAGCCCGCGGTCGTGGAGCAGCCCGCGGTTGTGGAGCAGCCCGTCACCGAGCAGCCCGCCGCCGAAGCCCCGGTCGTCGAGCAGCAGCCCGCCACCGAGGCCGCCGCCGAGACCGCCGTCGGCACCGGCGAGATGCCCTCGGGCCAGCCCGTCGCCGTCCCGGTCGCGGAGGCTGTGGAGGAGGCCGCCGCGCCCGCCGCGGAGCAGCCCGCCGCCGAGGCGCCGGTCGTCGAGCAGCCCGCCGCCGAGCCGGCCCGGCCCGAGGCCGACGCCGCGACCGACGCGGTCGTTCCCGCAGAGGCCCCCGCCGAAGCCGTCACGGAGCCCGCCGAAGCCGCGGAGCCCACCGAGACCGCAGTGGCCGCGGAGCCCACCGAGCCTGCCGAGGACGCCGCCCCCGTCGCCGCTGAACCCGCCGAGGACGCCGCAGCCGTCACCGCGCCCACGGAGCCCGCCGAGTCCGCGGAGTCTGCGGAGCCCGCCGAGGACGCCGAAGCGGCAGCCGAGCCCGCCGAGCCGCGCGGCCCGGCCGCCCCCGGCTTCGACGACGCCGGCCGGGAGGCCGTCCACCAGGTCATCCGCGAGCGCCGCGACATCCGCAACGGCTTCCGCCCCGACCCGATCCCGCACGAGGTGCTGATCCGCGTCCTGGAGGCGGCCCACACGGCCCCCAGCGTCGGCTACTCGCAGCCCTGGGACTTCGTGGTCATCCGCTCCGCGAAGACCCGCCGCAAGATGCACGAACTGGCCGAGCGCCAGCGCGAGGCGTACGCGGACTCGCTGCCCAAGGGCCGCGCCAAGCAGTTCCGGGAAATGAAGATCGAGGCGATCCTGGAGACGCCCGTCAACATCGTGGTCACCGCCGACCGCACCCGCGGCGGCCGCCACACCCTGGGCCGCCACACCCAGCCGCAGATGGCCCCGTACTCGGCCGCCCTGGCCGTCGAGAACCTCTGGCTGGCCGCCCGCGCCGAGGGCCTCGGGGTCGGTTGGGTGAGCTTCTTCGACGAGGAGGAGCTGGTCCGCGAGCTCGGCCTGCCCGAGCACCTGGACGTCGTCGCCTACCTGTGCGTCGGCTTCGTCGACGCCTTCCCGGACGAGCCCGAGCTCCAGCAGCAGGGCTGGGCGAAGAAGCGCCCGCTGTCCTGGGTCGTCCACGAGGAGCAGTACGGCAACCGCGCCCTGCCGGGCGAGGAGCCGAACAACCTGCTCTCCGAGACCCTGCGCGGCATCCGCCCGCTGGACGCCAAGGCGCTCGGCGAGGCCTGGGACCGCCAGAAGCGGATGACCAAGCCGGCCGGCTCGCTCGGCATGCTGGAGATCATCTCCGCCCAGCTGTGCGGGCTGTCCCGCAAGTGCCCGCCGCCGATCCCGGAGCCCGCCTGCGTCGCGGTCTTCGCCGGCGACCACGGCGTGCACGCCCAGGGCGTCACCCCGTGGCCGCAGGAGGTGACCGCCCAGATGGTCGGCAACTTCCTCGCCGGGGGAGCGGTGGTCAACGCCTTCGCCAAGCAGATCGGCACCGAGGTCTGCGTGGTCGACGTCGGCGTGGCCGCCGAGCTGCCGGACGCGATCCAGCAGGGCCGCACCACCGGCCTGCTGCCGCGCAAGGTCAAGCCCGGCACCGACGACATGACGCAGGGCCCGGCGATGACCCGCGAGGAGGCGCTGAAGGCCCTGGAGGTCGGCATCGAGACCGCCCGCGACCTCGTCGCGGCCGGCAACAAGGCACTGGTCACCGGTGACATGGGGATCGCCAACACCACCGCGTCGGCCGCCCTGATCTCGGTGTTCACCGGTCTCGACCCGGTCGAGGTGACCGGTCGCGGCACCGGGATCGACGACGAGACGCACGCCCGCAAGGTCGAGGTCGTCCGGGCCGCCCTGGCCCTGCACCAGCCCGACCCGGGCGACCCGATCGGCGTCCTCGCCGCGGTCGGCGGCCTGGAGCACGCGGCCCTCGCCGGCTTCCTGCTCGGCGCGGCCAGCCTGCGCACCCCGGTGATCCTGGACGGCGTGATCGCCGGTTCGGCCGCGCTCGTCGCCAAGGCGATCGCCCCCGAGGTGCTGGCCGCCTGCATCGCCGGCCACCGCTCGGCCGAGCCCGGCCACCAGGCCGCGCTCGCCAAGCTCGGCCTGCGTCCGCTGATCGACCTCGACCTGCGGCTCGGCGAGGGCACCGGCGCCCTGCTGGCCCTGCCGCTGGTGCAGAGTGCGGCCCGCGCGATGCACGATGTAGCCACCTTCGACTCCGCCGGGGTCACCGAGAAGGCCTGACGCTCGTCCGAACCGCTCCGCGTACCGGCCCGAGGGCGCGCCGGTGCGCGGAGCGGCGCAGCGCCGCACCCCCACACCCTCACCGATCCAGGAGCACCACCGATGACCGCGCCCACCCCTCACCCCAGCACCGAGGGCCGCACCCCGTACCCGGTCGGCCTGCTGCTGGCCGGCCGCCGCGTCGTGGTGGTCGGCGGCGGCCACGTCGCCCAGCGGCGGCTGCCCGCCCTGCTCGCCACCGGCGCCGAGGTGCACCTGATATCCCCGGCCACCACGCCGGCCGTCCAGGCGATGGCCGACGCCGGCGAGCTGACCTGGCACCGGCGGCCCTACCAGGAGGGCGACCTCGCCGAGACCTGGTACGCGCTGGTGGCCACCGACGACCCGGCGGTGAACGCCGCCGTGAGCGCGGAGGCGGAGCGTGGGCGGGTGTTCTGCGCCCGCAGCGACGACGCCTCCGCCGCCACCGCGTGGACGCCGGCCAGCGGCCGCGACGCGGGGGCGACCGTGGCCGTCCTCACCGGGGACCCGCGGCACTCGGCCGCGCTGCGCGACTCGATCGTCGAGGGGCTGCGGGACGGCACGCTCGCCGCCCGCCAGTACCGCGCGCACGGCGCGGGGGTGGCGCTGGTCGGCGGCGGGCCGGGCGACCCGGACCTCATCACGGTGCGCGGCCGGCGGCTGCTCGCGGACGCGGACGTGGTGGTGGCCGACCGGCTGGCGCCGCGCGAGCTGCTGGCGGAGCTGCCGGAGCACGTCGAGGTGATCGACGCCTCGAAGATCCCGTACGGGCGCTTCATGGCGCAGGAGGCGATCAACCGGACGCTGGTCGAGCACGCCAAGGCCGGCAAGTTCGTGGTGCGGCTGAAGGGCGGCGACCCGTACGTGTTCGGGCGCGGCGGCGAGGAGCTGCTGGCCTGCGCCGAGGCGGGGCTGCCGGTGACGGTGGTGCCGGGCATCTCCAGCTCGATCAGCGTGCCGGCGGCGGTCGGCGTGCCGGTCACCCACCGGGGGATGACCCACGAGTTCACGGTGGTCTCGGGACACGTCGGGCCGGACGACGAGCGGTCGCTGACCAACTGGGGGGCGCTCGCCCGGATGACGGGCACCCTGGTGCTGCTGATGGCCGTCGACAAGATCGGCGCGATCGCGGCCCGGCTGATCGAGGAGGGACGCGCCGCCGACACCCCGGTGGCCGTCGTCCAGGAGGGCACCACCGCGGCCCAGCGCCGCGTCGACGCCACCCTGGCCACCGTCGCCGCCACCGTCGAGGCCGAGGGCGTCAAGCCCCCGGCGGTCATCGTCATCGGCGACGTCGTCAACGTCCTCGCCCCCGCCACCACCCCCGCCACCCCCGAGGCCTGACCCTCCCGGTTCGCCCCGTCAGCACTTTGCAAACAGCAACTGTTTGCAAAGTGCTGACGCGTTTTCCCAGCTCAGCGCCGTACAGGCCCCGTTTCCCCGCACTTTGCAAAGTTCGGACTTTGCAAAGTGCGCTGCAGCGGCGCGGGCGGCCCACCCCGCCTACTCCAGCGGCTGCTCCGTCCAGATCACCTTCCCGGTGGCCGTGTACCGCGTCCCCCACCGGTCCGCGAACTGGGCGACCAGGAACAGCCCGCGCCCGCCCTCGTCCGTGGTGGCCGCGTACCGCAGGTGCGGCGACGTGCTGCTGCCGTCCGACACCTCGCAGATCAGCGCCCGGTCGAGCAGCAGCCGCACCTTGATCGGCCCCGTGCCGTACCGGATCGCGTTGGTCACCAGCTCGCTCAGGATCAGCTCGGTGACGAACGCCGCGTCCGCCAGCCCCCACCGCTCCAGCCGCTCCGCCACCGCCGCCCGCACCCGCGCCACCGCCGCCGGATCCGACGGCACCTCCCACTCCGCCACCTGCTCCGCCGGCAGCCCCCGGGTCCGTGCCACCAGCAGCGCGATGTCGTCCTGCGGCCGCGCCGGCAGCATCGCCCCCAGCACGTCCGCGCACGTCTGCTCCGGCGTCCGCGCCGGCCCCGCCAACGCCGCCCGCAACAGCTCCAGCCCCTCGTCGATGTCCCGCTCGCGGTCCTCCACCAGCCCGTCCGTGTAGAGCACCAGGCGGCTGCCCTCCGCCACCTCCAGCTCAACCGTCTCGAACGGCAGCACCGCCAGCCCCAGCGGCGGCCCCGTCGGCAGCTCCGGGAACACCACCGACCCGTCCGGGCGCACCAGCGCCGGCGGCGGATGCCCCGCACTCGCCACCGTGCACCGCCGCGCCACCGGGTCGTAGATCAGATACAGACAGGTCGCCCCCGTAACCGCCGCCGACCCCCCGGTCGCCGACTCCTCCAGGTCGATCCGGTTCACCAGCTCGTCCAGGTGCCCCAGCAACTCGTCCGGCGGCAGGTCCAGCGTCGAGAAGTTGTGGATCGCCGTCCGCAGCCGCCCCATGGTCGCCGCCGCGTGCAGCCCGTGCCCCACCACGTCCCCCACCACCAGCGCCACCCGGGCCCCCGGCAGCGGGATCAGGTCGAACCAGTCCCCGCCCACCCCCGCCTGCGCCGGCAGGTACCGGTGCGCCACCTCCAGCGCGTTCTGCTCCGGCAGGCTGCGTGGCAGCAGGCTGTGCTGCAGCGTCACCGCCATCGCGTGCTCCCGGGTGTACCGGCGCGCGTTGTCGACGCACACCGCCGCGTGTGCGACCAGCTCCTCCGCCAGCGCCAGGTCCTCCTCCTCGAACGGATCCTCCCGCTCCGAACGCCAGAACCGGGCGATCCCCAGCAGCACCCCGCGCGCCTTCAGCGGCACCCGCACCAGCGAGTGCACCCCGTACGCCAGCACCCGAGCCGCCGCCTCCGGGTCCTGCTCCCGCCACTCCGTGGCCTCCGCCAGCCGCGGCTCGACCCCCGGCAGCCCGCTGTTCAGCGCCCCCGCCAGCGGCGTCGACGGCGCCACCTCCAGCACCGTGCCCACCGGGTAGAACGGCGCGTCGTCCCGCACCGACGCCAGCGCCGCCCGTCGCATCCGCAGCAGCGCCGGCCCGGACGGCGGCTCGTCGCCCTCCAGCACCTGGTCGGCCAGGTCCACCGTGACGATGTCGGCGAACCGGCCCACCGTCACCTGCGCCAGTTCCTCCGCCGTCCGCGTCACGTCCAGCGTGCTGCCCACCGTCACCCCGGCGTCGTACAGCAGCCGCAGCCGCCGCTGCGCCACCTCGGCCCGCCCGGACAGCGCCAGCAGCTCCGTCGAGTCCCGCAGCGTCGCCACCGACCCCGGCGGCCCGCCGTCCCGGTCCGTCGGCCGCACGTTCACCGCCAGCAGCCGCTCGCCGGCCAGCACCACCTCGTCGGTGACCGGCCGCCCGTCCGCCAGGATCTCCAGCGGCGCCGGCTCCAGGCCCAGCTCGGTCAGCGGACGGCCCTCGGCGTCCGGCGGCAGGTCCAGCAACCGGCGCGCCTCGTCGTTGCAGAGCAGCAGCCGGCCGTCCTCGCCGACGATCAGCACGCCCTCGCGCACGGCGTGCAGCACCGCCGCGTGGTGCTCGTACATGCGGGTCATCTCGGTCGGCCCGAGCCCCCGGGTCTGCCGCTTCAACCGCCGGCTGATCAACGCCGTCCCGCCGGTCGCCAGCGCGAGCCCGACGGCCGCCGCGCCCAGCACCACCGGCAGCTGCCGCTCGCTGGCACTGCTCACATTGGCGATCGTGATGCCGGCCGACACCGCCCCGACCACCTGCCCGTCCGGCGCCTGCACCGGCACGACGGCCTGCACCAGCGACCCGATCGTGCCCGTGACCTGCTCGGTCACCACCTTCCCGTTGAGGGCGGGCTGGTAGGTGCCGATGAACTTGTGGCCGATCCGGTCGGGGTTGGGGTGGGTGAGCCGGATGCCGTCCGTGTCGAGGACGACGATGAAGTCCACGCCCGCGTTGATCCGCGCCGACTGCGCCGAGGGCTGGAGGAGCGCGGTCGGGTCGGGGGAGCGCAGCGCCGCGACGATGCCGGGCGAGTTGGCGAAGGTCTGCGCGACCGCCACCGAGCGGTTGGTGGCCTCCTGCCGGGCGTCGTTGCGGGACTGCACCACCAGGGCGACCACGGCCGCCACCACCAGCAGCAGCACCACCACGACGTGCAGCGCGAAGACCTGTCCGGCCACCGACCGGACCCGGGCCGGTGCGGGTCGGGCCGTTCGTGATCGCTGGTGCCGACCGTGTGGGCGCCCACCGGACGAGCCGGCGACGGTACCGGTGGATCGGGAGGCGGAGGTGGAACCGTCCGCACCAGGGTCCGACGGAGCCCAAGATCGGCCCGGAAATCGGGCCATACGTCATATTTGCACTCCACGCGGGGGCGGGCCAAGGCCGGCCACCCCGCCCGTTGGGCCGGTTGGCCTTCCCCGGCCCGACTTGGCAAGATCACAGGATGTCCGAACCCAGCACCATCACCGACCCCGCCGACCCGCGCCTCGCCGACTACACCGGCCTGACCGACGTCGAACTCCGCCGCCGCCGCGAACCCGCCGAGGGCCTGTTCATCGCCGAGGGCGAGAAGGTCGTCCGCCGCGCCCTGGCGGCCGGGTACCGGATGCGGTCGATGCTGCTGACCCCCAAGTGGCTGGACGTGATGGCCGAGGTCATCGCCGAGGTGGACGCCCCCGTCCACGTCGTCGAGCCCGCCCTGGCCGAGGCCGTCACCGGCTACCACGTCCACCGCGGCGCCCTCGCCTCGATGGAGCGCCGGCCGCTCCCGGACGCTGCCGAGCTGCTGGCCGGGGCCCGCCGGGTGGCCGTCCTGGAGGGGCTGGTCGACCACACCAACCTGGGCGCGATCTTCCGCAGCGCCGCCGCGCTCGGGATGGACGCCGTCCTGCTCTCGCCCGACTGCGCGGACCCGCTGTACCGGCGCGCGGTGAAGGTGTCGATGGGCGCCGTCTTCGCCGTCCCGTACGCCCGGCTGGACCCCTGGCCGGCCGCCCTGGACACGGTGCGCGCCGCCGGCTTCAGCCTGCTCGCCCTCACCCCGGCCGAGACCGCCGTCGACCTGGCCGCCCTCGCCCCCCACCACCTCCCCAAGGCCGCCCTGATGCTCGGCGCCGAGGGCGACGGCCTCACCCCCCACGCCCTCGCCGCCGCCGACCACGCCGTCCGCATCCCCATGTCCCACGGCGTCGACTCCCTCAACGTCGGCGCCGCCGCAGCCGTAGCCTTCTACGCCGTCACCACCACCTGAGAGCCCGCCCCCCACCGACCCCCCGCACCAGCAGCCACGGAGCAGAAAGTCGGCCCCGCCGACTTCCCACTCCGGCGCACCACCCGTGCTGCTCCCCGGAAGGCCGCCCCCGTCGGCGCACCACGCCGCCCTGTGGGAGGTCGGGCCTGCCGACTTCCCACTCCGGCGCGCCCGCGCATTGCGGTGGCTCCACCTGCACCGTGCCGCCGGATGAAAAGTCGGCCCCGCCGACTTCCCACTCCGGGCCCACCCGCCTGTCGCGGCGTCTTGGCCGCGCCAGCTACTGGGGGTCCATCGTGCGTCCAGGTGGAAAGTCGGCCCCGCCGACTTCCTGCTCCGCTCGGCCTGCCGGGGCGTGCTTGCGGCGGCGAGGCATGCCGCCGGTGGGAAGTCGGCCGGGCGACTGCCCCCGTCGGCGCACTCCGCCCATCACGGTGGTTCCGCCGGTGGCCGCTCCCGGAGCGCAGTGTGTCGCGGGGTGGAAAGTCGGCCCTGCCGACTTCCTGCTCCGCCTGGCCTGCCGGGGCGTGCTTGCGGCGGCGAGGCATGCCGCCGGTGGGAAGTCGGCCGGGCGACTGCCCCCGTCGGCGCACTCCGCCCATCACGGTG
>NZ_JBIBHU010000011.1:121841-244197 GCF_042957205.1 Kitasatospora sp. NPDC008115
TGGTTCCGCCGGTGGCCGCTCCCGGAGCGCAGTGTGTCGCGGGGTGGAAAGTCGGCCCTGCCGACTTCCTGCTCCGCCCGGCCCGCCGGGGCGTGCTTCCGTGCCGCCTGGCGGAGAGCCGAACCGGCTGACCTTCTTCGCCAGTGGGTTCTCTTGGCGCGCGGCTGATCCTCGGTGGCGCAGAGCCTTGCTGCGCGGGAGGGCGGACCGGTCGACTTCCTGCTCCGGGCCACCCGCGCCGCGTCGGCTTCTGGCGGTCCGGTGTGCCGTCGGGTGGAAGGTCGGACTGGCCGACTTCCTGCGCCGCCCGGCCCGCCGGGGCGTGCCTCCGGTGGCGCAGCGTGCCGTTGGGCGTGGGAAGTCGGACCGGTCGACTTCCTGCTCCGGCAGGTCCGCTCTGTGCTGATTCCTCCGCTGGCTGCTCCTGGAGCGCAGCGTGCCGCGGGGTGGAAGGTCGGACCGGCCGGCTTCCTGCTCCCGTCCGCCCCGGTCAGCCGGTGGGGGCGGTGGGGGGCGCGGGGGCGGCGGCGGGGGGTGGGGTGGTGACTGGGGGAGTCATGGTGGGGGAGCCGGGCCAGGACTCCTCAAGGGTGCCGTCCGCGCGCAGCGTGTAGCGGGTGGAGGTGGCGGCGCCGGTCTGGGTGGTCCGCTCCTCCCGCACCAGTGCGCCGTTCTCCAGTCGCCAGGCCGCCGCCGTCGCCTGTGGGTCGGCCGCCGAGGAGCGGGAGGTCAGGGCGACCGGGGCGTCCCCGTTGAAGGCGAACAGTTGCACCAGGTCGACCGGCACCGAGCCCTCCGAGCGCCGCAGTACGACCAGTGCCGCCGGCGCGCCCTTGTACCGCGCCGGGAGCACCGCGCTGAGCACGACCTGCGGCCCCGCGCCCGCCGCCGAGCGGCCGTCCCGCAGGGTGATCGCCTGACCGCCCGCAGGGTCGGCGTAGGAGCGGTTCGGCCAGTCGACCGCCGGCCCGGCGCCCTGGGCGGGCAGCAGCGTGTCCTCCGCGCCGCCGCCGACGGGGGCACCGTGTGCGGCTGCCAGCGGGGTGGTCGACGGCGCGAGCCCGTCCGCCGAGAGCCCCGCCCCGCCCGGCGCCTCCGATGCCGGCCCGGAGCCGGCCCCCGCCACTCCCGCCGCCCCCGGCGAGGCGGACGCGGCCGCGGAGGTCGCGGGGGCCCGCAGCGCCTGCTTGTCCCGGTTCTCGCACCCCTGCGCCGCCGCGATGGCCAGCGCCACGCCCACCGTCACCGTCACGAACACCACCAGCCGCTGCCGCAGCAGCCGCTGCCGCGCCGTCCCGGGGCGTCCGCCGGGCACGGGTGTGTGCTGCCGGTCGCCCGCCCGGCCGCGCGGCCCGCCGGGCCGTGGCGCGCGGTCGCGCGCGGGCGGCGGGGTCTGCTGGCGCTCGCGCATCGGCCGGGTGGCCTGGGCGGCCTCGGGCCGGGGGAGTGGTGCGGTGGCCGCCTGCCCGTCGGCGGGGCCTGGGGCCCGCCGCGGCGCGCCGCCGGGCGCGCCCGCCCGGGCCCGGACGGAGGCGGGTGCCTGCTCGGGCGCGCGCCCGGGCGCCGGGACGCCGCGCGGTGCGGCGGTCGGCGGCGCGGCCGGGGCCGGCCCGGCCGGACGCACCGGGTGCCCTGGGTGCACCGGGTGTCCTGGGTGCCCCGGATGCCCAGGAGCCGCGGGCGCGACTCCGGCCCCCGCGCCCCGGACGCCCCGGACACCCCCCGCCCGGCCCGCGCCCGCGCCCGCCGTACCCGCCGCCCCGGCGGCCCCGGCCGGTGCCGGGCCGCGCGCGGCCCCGCGCCCACGGCCGAACGGCCCGCCGGAGCCCTGGCCCGCCCCGCCGCCCGGCACCGGGCCGGTCGCCCCGCCGGCCGCGCCGCGCGCCGCCAGTTCGCTGAGCCGCTCGTGCAGCGCGGCCGCGCCGGGCCGCTCGGCGGGCTCCTTGGCCAGGCAGGCCCGGATCAGCGGCGCCAGCTGCGGCGGCACCGCCGATAGGTCGGGCTCCTCGTGGACGACGCGGTAGAGCATGACCTCCGAGGAGGCCCCGGAGCCGAACGGGCTGTCCCCGGTGAGCGCGTACGCGAGGGTCGCGCCGAACGCGAAGACGTCGGTCGCGGGCGTGACGGCGGCCCCCCGGACCTGCTCGGGCGCGAGGAAGCCGGGCGAGCCGACGGCGGTGCCGACGTGGGTGAGCGTGCTGGCCCCGCGCGACCAGGCGATGCCGAAGTCGATGATCCGCGGCCCGCGCGGGGAGAGCAGGATGTTGGACGGCTTGAGGTCGCGGTGGACGACACCGGCCTCGTGCACCTTCACCAGCCCGTCGGCGAGCGCGGCCCCGATCCGGGCGACCTCGGGCCAGCCGAGCGCCCCCTCGTCGCCGACCCGCTTGTAGAGCGACGGCCCGGGGACGTACGCGGTGGCCAGCCAGGGCCGGTCGGCCTCGATGTCGGAGCCCATGACGCGGGCGGTGCAGCCGCCGCGGATCCGGGAGGCGGCGGCGATCTCGCGGGCGAAGCGGGTGCGGAACTCGACGTCCTCGGCCAGCTCGGACCGGATCAGCTTGAGCGCGACGCGCTGCCCCCGGCGGTCCGACCCGAGGTAGACCACGCCCATGCCGCCGGCTCCCAGCCGCCGGTGCAGGCGGTACGGCCCGACGATGCGGGGGTCCTCACGCCGCAGCCGCATCATCGCCATTCTCGTTTCCCCGTCAGACTGTGGGTGAGGCCCCGTCGGATGGGGCGTCGTCAGTTCCTGTCTGGCACAGCTTACGGACTGCCCGCTGCGGTGTGCTGATACGCAACACCTGAAGCCACCGTCCGATTGTCCGATCTTGGACTGACAATCGACGGTCTGCCGCCGAATCGTTTCTCGGGGTCGGCTCTCAGGGTTCCCCCTGGGACCGGGTCGCGGACGTCTCCCCCTGCGGTAGTACTCCCCAGGTCTGATCGTCATCCTCCGGGAGGCCCGGAGAACAGTACGAGGGCATGACGCCCGCCAACCCCCTCCCGCCATACCGTTGTTCCCAGCGGTGGACGGGGAGCTCGTCCCCCGAGGTAAGCCGTCCACCGCGTCCACGTGCACCACCGTCCATCCACCGGCCGAGCTCACGAAAGAGGAGTCAAGGGCATGGCACCGCAGCCCCCGGGATCCACCTCCCGACGTCGTCGGCCGGCCTTCACCCAGCCCGGCGCCGCGGAGCCCACCCGGCACCCCGCGGTGGCGGTGGCCATGGCGCTGCCCTGTGCGGTGCTGCTGGCCGTCCTGTTCGGAGGCTGGGAGCAGATGGCGAACCAGGCGCAGGCGGTGGCCGAGTTGCTCGGCCACTGACCGCGCGGGCACCGAGGGTGCCCACCTGAACGGGCACTGATCCCCTGGGGACGGGGAGCCAGTGCCGCCGGGGAGGCCGCGCCCGCGATGACACGCGGACGGGCGAGGAGCGGCGCGCAGAGCGCCCCGGCAGGCGGAGACGCCGCGTACGGACGTCGGTGAGGGCGACCGTACGCGGCTCTTCTGCTGTCCCCGCCACCCCTGGAACGCCAAAACGGCCGGGGCCGCGACCCGTTACGAGTCGCGGCCCCGGCCGTCACTGTGCGCGATACTGGGATTGAACCAGTGACCCCTACCGTGTCAAGGTAGTGCTCTCCCGCTGAGCTAATCGCGCCTGGTAAGGCGGTTGTGCAGCAGACCCCGGAGGGTCCGACGTGCGCGATACTGGGATTGAACCAGTGACCCCTACCGTGTCAAGGTAGTGCTCTCCCGCTGAGCTAATCGCGCTGGTGCGGTGCTACCGCAGTGAACCCCGGATCCAGGACCCGAAGATCAACGTGCGCGATACTGGGATTGAACCAGTGACCCCCACCGTGTCAAGGTGGTGCTCTCCCGCTGAGCTAATCGCGCGGGGCAGGTGTCCGGCGGAGCCGGCCATGGTGCGCGATACTGGGATTGAACCAGTGACCCCTACCGTGTCAAGGTAGTGCTCTCCCGCTGAGCTAATCGCGCGGGGAGGCCACCCGGCGGAGCCGGGTGAGCCTCTTGGAGGTGGAGACGGGATTTGAACCCGTGTAGACGGCTTTGCAGGCCGTTGCCTCGCCTCTCGGCCACTCCACCAGGCAACACTCGAAGGACGATCTTACACTGTCCTTCGTCGAGCGGACGACGAGATTCGAACTCGCGACCCTCACCTTGGCAAGGTGATGCTCTACCAACTGAGCCACGTCCGCCTGTCTGCCGGGATCTTCACCGGTTTTCCCGGCTGCGCTCCCTGGCGACGTGTTGAACTCTAGCGGATTCCCGGGCCAGCTAAAAATCCGTTCCCGCAGCGTGCCCGCCGGACGCCCCCCGCCCGCCCCGGCGCGGACCGGCCCGGACGTGCCCGGGGCGGGCGGTTCGACACCGTGAGTGACACCCGCAGGTCACCCGGCGTACGCCCGCGCGACGCCCGGCTCTGCTCGCGCCCCCCGACCTACACTTCAGGCACCGCAACCCGAGCAAAGCCCCCGTGCAGGAGAACCGTGTCCGGCCACCTCGACCCCCAGCACCCCCTCGCCCGCTTCGGCGGCCGCCTCGCGACCGGACTGCGCGACGTCACCTCCGACCCGGCCGCGCTGGACTCCGCCGGCTGGTGGGCCGTCGCCTACGACTTCGAGGGCCGGCTCACCTGCGCCCGCTTCGACGACGTCCGCCAGGCCCCCGCCCCGCCCTCCGGCGCCGGCTGGCTCGGCCCGGCCGCCGGCGACTGGCGCAGCTCGCTCGACCGCGCCGCCTACACCGCGGGCGTGCGCCGCGTCCGCGAGCACATCGCGGCCGGCGAGGTCTACCAGGCCAACCTCTGCCGGGTGCTCTCCGCACCGCTGCCCGACCCCGCCCGCTCCGACATCGACGCCCTCACCGGCCTGCTCGCGCACGGCAACCCGGCCCCCTACGCAGGAACGATCCGGCTGCCCGCCCACGGCGTCGAGATCGCCACCGCCTCGCCCGAGCTCTACCTGCGCCGCACCGGCCGCACCGTCTCCTCGGGACCGATCAAGGGCACCGGCCGCACCGAGCACGACCTGCTCGACAAGGACCACGCCGAGAACGTGATGATCGTCGACCTCGTCCGCAACGACCTCGGCCGGGTCTGCGCCACCGGCACCGTCACCGTCCCCGACCTGTGCGCGGTCGAGAAGCACCCCGGCCTGGTCCACCTGGTCTCCACCGTCGAGGGCACCCTGCGCCCGGACGCCGGCTGGCCCGAGCTGCTCGCCGCCACCTTCCCGCCCGGCTCCGTCACCGGCGCCCCCAAGTCCAGCGCCCTGCGGATCATCGACGCCCTGGAGACCGCCCCGCGCGGCCCCTACTGCGGCGCCGTCGGCTGGGTCGACGCCGACCGCGGCGAGGGCGAACTCGCTGTCGGCATCCGCACCTTCTGGATCGACCGGACCGACCCCGCGGCGCCCGAACTGCGCTTCGGCACCGGCGCCGGCATCACCTGGGGCTCCGACCCCTACCGCGAATGGGCGGAAACCGAACTGAAGGCCGCCCGCCTGGTCGCGATAGCGTCGGGCACCGGCATCCGCCCCGACACCGACTGAACCCCGACACGGACCGGCCCGGCCCCACCACCCGCGGCCGGCCGGCCCGCGCCCGTCCCGCGAGGAGCACCCCGCGATGCAGCACCCGACCACCAGCTGGGTCAACGGCACCCTCGTCGACTCCGCCGACCCGGCCCTGTCCGTCCTGGACCACGGACTCACCACCGGCGACGGCGTCTTCGAGACCATGAAGGCCGTCGACGGCAAGGCCTTCGCCGTCACCCGGCACCTGGAGCGCCTCACCCGCTCCGCCCGCGGCCTCGGCCTGCCCGACCCCGACCACGAGCGGGTCCGCGAGGCCTGCGGCGCCGTCCTCGCCGCCAACCCGATGCCGCTCGGGCGCCTGCGCATCACCTACACCGGCGGCACCGCGCCGCTCGGCTCCGAGCGCGGCGACACCGGCCCCACCCTGGTCGCCTCCATCGGCACCGCCACCCGCCGCCCCGACACCACCGCCGTCACCGTCGTCCCCTGGCGCCGCAACGAGCACAGCGCCGTCGCCGGCCTCAAGACCACCTCCTACGCCGAGAACGTCGTCGCCCTCGCCGCCGCCCACCGCGCCGGCGCCTCCGAGGCCCTGCTCGCCAACACCGCCGGCCGGCTCTGCGAAGGCACCGGCTCCAACGTCTTCGTCGTCCTCGGCGGCCGCCTGCTCACCCCGCCGCTCGCCTCCGGCTGCCTGGCCGGCATCACCCGGCAGCTCGTCGTCGACTGGTGCGGCGCCGAGGAGGCCGACCTCCCGCTCGACGCCCTCCAGGAGGCCGAGGAGATCTTCCTGACCTCCTCCCTGCGCGACGTCCAGGCCGTCACCCGCGTCGACGACCGCGAACTGCCCGGCCCCGGCCCGGTCACTGCCAAGGCCATGGCCGTCTTCGCCCAGCGCAGCGGCGACGACCTCGACCCCTGAGCACCCGCCCCCCGGGGAGCCCGCCCGCGAAAACCCGCGGCGGGGACGCGCCGTCCGGGCCGGTAGAAGACCCGGACGGCGGGGAAGGGACCCCGACATGACCACCACGCTGCGCCCCGAGAGCCCGGAGACCCCCACCCCCGCCGGCGGCCGCACCCGGCGCTGGCAGATCTGCGTCAACGGCCGCCCGGTCGGCGGCCTGCGCACCACCGCCGTCCCCCGTGGCAGCCAACTCTGGGGTGAGATAGCGGAGTTGGAGGTCCACAGCGGACGCGGCCGGGGGCGCGGGACGATCGGCGCGCTGGCCGCCGAGGAGGTGCTGCGCGGCTGGGGCTGCATCCGGGTGGACGCCGACATCCCCGAGACCGCCCGCGTCGCCCGCTCGCTCGCGGTCACCCTCGGCTACACCGAGCGGATGCGGAACATGGTCAAACGGCTGGACGCACCGCCCGCCCTGCCGCCCGGCGCCACCGCCCGCGCGATCGGCGCCGCCGAGTTCCCGGCCTGGCTCGCCGAGGCCAAGGCCGGCTACCTGTACGACCTGCGCTCCTCCGGCCTCGGCGAGGCGCAGGCCCGCGCCAAGTCCGACGCCGACCACGCGAGACTGCTGCCACAGGGCGCGGACACCCCCGGCGTCGCGCTGCGCCGCCTGTACGGACCCGAGGGGGAGCCGCTGGGCTCGCTCTGGCTGGCGCTGCGGCTGCGCGACCTGCCCGACGGCGACCCGCTGGCCTGGGTCATGGTGGTCGAGGTGGCCGACGCCCACCGGGGCCGCGGCCACGGCCGGACGCTGATGCGCCTCGCCGAGCAGGCGTGCCTCGCGGCGGGCGTCCACGACCTCGGGCTGAACGTCTTCAGCGGCAACGAGGTCGCGATCCGCCTCTACGAGTCGCTCGGCTACCGCGTCACCAACCGCGTCTACGGCAAGCCGCTGCTGTGACCGGCGACGGCGGCCGGCGGCCCGCCGGGGGTCAGGAGGCCTTCGCGGCCTCGACGGCGGCGACGATGCGCTCCAGCAGCCCGTCCTGGCTCTTCCCGCCGTCGAGGCGCTGCCCGGCGATCACGTACGTCGGCGTGCCGCTCACCCCGATCGCCCGGCCCTCGGCCTGGTCGGCGTCCACGGTCAGCATGTGCCGGCCGTCCACCAGCGCGGTGTCCACCTCCTCGGCGTCCACCCCGACCTCCCGGGCCACCTCCAGCAGCACCTCCGTGCCGCGCGCCTCCAGGTCCGCGACCCGCTCCAGCAGCGCCTCGACGAACGGCCAGCCGAGGCCCTGCGCGAACGCCTCCTCGGCGGCCTCGGCAGCGGGGTAGGCGTACTTGTGCTTCTCCAGCGGGAAGTGCCGCAGCTCGATCACCAGCGCGTCGCCGTAGCGGGCGCGCAGCGCGCGGACGTCGTCCAGGGCGGTGCGGCAGTCCGGGCACTGGAGCTCGCACCAGAACTCAAGACGGGGGAGGGAACCTTCGATCATGCCCCCAGTGTTCCATCAGTGGGCCCTGTGCCGTTCCGGGGACCGGGCCCGGCCAGTTCGCCAGACCGGAGCCTTGGGAGGTCCGACGAGATGATCAGTCCGACCAGCAGTCCGACGGCCGCGGCGACAGCCGCGGGGACCGAGGGGAGGCGGCCGTGCTGACGGCGGCGGTCGCCTTCGCCCTCACCGCGGGAGGCGTGGCCGTGGCCGGCCTGCGCGCCTACCGCCGGCGCTTCCTCTCCGCGACCCGCTGGTTCGCCGTCGCGCTGCTCCCCGCCGGCCTCTACCTGACCGGCCTGTTCCCGGTGGCCCGGACGATCGGTGACGAGATCGCCGACTGGGCGGTCAAGCTGGTCTTCGACCCCCGGGTGTGGACCGGCATCGTGCTGCTGGCGGTCTCGGCGGGGCTCTTCGTCACCACCCGCTGGGTGGGCCGGCGCGGCGCCGTGACCGAGGGACGGGAGAGCGCCACCCCCGCCGCCGGGCCCGCCCCGGCCCGCCCGGCGGTGGCCCCCGCCGCCGGCGCCCCGGCCGCCCAGGCAGCGCCGAAGCGCGCCGAGCAGGCCGAGCGCGCCGGGAAGACCAAGGGCGGGCAGGGCAAGGACGGGCAGGGCAAGGCCGGGAAGGGCAAGAGCGACGACGGCCTCGGCGAGTTCGCCGACATCGAGGAGATCCTGCGCCGCCGCGGCATCTGAGCGCCCGGGGCCGCGGACCGCTCGGGCGTCCGGTCGCTCAGGCCGAGGGGACCGCGTCGGCCGAGCGCTGGCGGGCCCGGTAGGCGGCCACGTGCAGCCGGTTCCCGCAGGTCCGGCTGTCGCAGTAGCGGCGCGAGCGGTTGCGCGAGAGGTCGACGAAGACCCGCGCGCAGTCCGGCGCCTCGCAGCGGCGCAGCCGTTCGCGCTCGCCCGCGGTGAGGATGAACGCCAGTGCCATGCCGAGTTCGGCGGCCAGGTGGTCGCCGAGGGCGGCATGCGGCGCGAAGTAGTGGATGTGCCACCCGTGGTGGTCGTGGTTGGTCAGCCGGGGCGTGGTGCCGGCCGCCGC
Organism: Kitasatospora sp. NPDC008115; assembly: GCF_042957205.1. NCBI lineage: Bacteria > Bacillati > Actinomycetota > Actinomycetes > Kitasatosporales > Streptomycetaceae > Kitasatospora > Kitasatospora sp. NPDC008115. Next base: position 130,839 of record NZ_JBIBHU010000011.1, read on the forward strand.
GACCAGGGCGTTGACCAGCTCGGCGGCCTCCTCGGTGGACTCCGTGCCGAAGACCTCGCGCAGCCGCGAGCGCAGCAGGTGCACCTGGCGCAGGTCGTCGTCGGTCAGCGAGTCGATCTCGCTGATCTCCTGCCGGACCACGAAGGCGTCGAGTGCGGGCACGTCGGGCAGCAGCTCGGTGCCGCACACCTCGGGTGCGGTGTTGAGGAGCTCGACGAGGATGCTCAGCGCGCACTCGGTGTCATGGGTGATCAGCACGTGGAGGCTCCTCGTGCGGAGGGGGCCGTGGGCACCCCGCGACTACGGGTCATTCCCAGACCTTACCGGGGCGGTGCGGCGTGCGGCGGTGGCTTGTGTCGAAGATGCGTACGGATTCCGTCACTCTGTGCGGGGTTCCGGCCGGAGAAACGGCCGCGCCCGGCACGGAGGCCGGCCATCCGTGGGATGGCCGGCTCCGGTGCCGGGCGCCTTCGGTGCCGCGGGCCCCCTCCGTTCGGGAGAGAACCGTTTCGTCACCGGCCCCGAGACCGCGTCGTGCGCGGCTGAGTCTGCTGCCGTGCCCCCGAGTAGGACGGCTGCGGTTGACGGCAGGGGCTACGACCCCGCCGACAGCGGGGTGTGACCGCCTCCGGTCGGGGTCAGCTTTCGGCGAGGATGTGGGACAGCTCCCGGTCGAGGTCGAAGTGACGGTGTTCGGTGCCGGGCGGCACGGCGGCGTCGGTCCGCTTGAGGAACGACTCAAGCGCCCGGGCCGGGGCCTCCAGCAGGGCTTCTCCTTCCGGAGAGCTCAGGGCGATGCAGACCACCCCTTGTCCGTGGCTGCGCGAGGGCCACACCCGTACGTCGCCCGTACCGGTGGGTCGGTGCAGCCCCTCCGCAAGGAGATCTCGGGCGAACACCCACTCCACGGTCTCGTCGGCGCCGGTGTGGAAGGTGGCGTGCACGGCATAGGGGTCGGCGGTGTCGTAGCGCAGGCCCGCGGGGACGGGCAGTGAGGACTCGCTGGACACGATGAGGCGCAGGTGCAGCTCGCAGCTGACCGTGGTGTTCATAAGCGCCATGGCCTTTCGCTCAGTGTGCGCTCGGGGAATCGCACGTCGGCGAACGGACCATCCCACCTCAACGACCGATGTAAACCCCTCTGTCCCGATTCGGGCGCGAGTCGTACCCCTTACGGCGCATTGCGGAATCGCCACAGAGTGCCCGCGGGGCGATAACCGGAGCCCTTCTCGGTTAGTTTCCTGGCATGACTGTGCGAAGCGACGAGGCACGCGGGGACGCGGGCGGGAACACCGGAACGGGGGATGCGATCGTGCGGGACGACACGGGGGTGCCGACGGGTGCGGGTGACGGCGGCGGGGAGCCGGACGCCCGGGGCGGGACGGAGGGCGCCGCGGACGGAGAGAAGCCGCTCGGCTCGCGCGCGCCGCACTTCATCCGCCGCTCCCGCCCGCTGCACCTGAGCTGGCAGGTGGCCGTCTTCCTGGTCGGCCTCGCCGTGGTGGTGCTCGGAGTGATCATGCTTCCGCTGCCCGGCCCCGGCTGGGTGGTCATCTTCCTCGGCATGGGCATCTGGGCGACCGAGTTCGTCTGGGCCCAGCTGGCCCTGCGCTGGACCCGCCGCAAGGTGGCCGAGGCCGCGCAGAAGGCCCTGGACCCGCGGGTCCGGCGCCGCAACCTGACGCTCACCGTGATCGGCGTGGCGCTGATCGCCGCGCTCGGCGGCTGGTACCTGTGGAAGTACGGGCTGGTCATGCCCTGGAAGATCGACGAGGACTGAGCCACCCGCTCCCCGCCCGCCGGCGACCCGGGCGGGGCCGTCCGGGGGAGGCGGAGTGTTCGGACCACCCCCCGGGATGCGGTAATGTTTTCCCTGCACCCGGGCGATTAGCTCAGCGGGAGAGCACTTCGTTCACACCGAAGGGGTCACTGGTTCGATCCCAGTATCGCCCACCGGAATGCATTGTGATATGTGAGGCCCAGCCGATTATCGGCTGGGCCTCACATGTATTTCCGCAATCCGGCGAACCGTGCCGGGGAATGTGCTGAGACACAGTCACCTTCCGCGTCGCGCAGGAGTTCTGCGGATGCGTCGGGGCGTTCCCCGAACGAGTTGTACGGCACCCCCCGAATGGTGCTACAGTTCTTCTCGTTGCCCGGGCGATTAGCTCAGCGGGAGAGCACTTCGTTCACACCGAAGGGGTCACTGGTTCGATCCCAGTATCGCCCACCGGACAGCACGCAGGCCCTGATCGGGAGACCGGTCAGGGCCTGCGGCGTTCCCGGACCCGGCCGCTACGCGGCCACCTCGCACTCGTGCTCCGGCGACAGCCGCCGCCCGCAACCGCACCGGGCCGGCCGCAGCGGCCACGACAGGTCCACCCGCTCGTCCGCCCCCGACCGGTCGAACCACGCCTGGAGCCCCCGGGCCTGCGCCGCGTGCCAGACCGCCTGCCGCAGATGCAGCTCCGCCACGGTCAGCCCGCCCAGCGCCCCCGGGTGGCGGGCGCCGATCGCCCGCACCACCTCCAGCGCCGCCGTCGCGTCGGCCCCCGCGTCGTGCGCCCCGGCCAGCTCCACCCCGTAGTGCGCGCAGAGGTCGGTCAGCGTCCGCCGGCCCCGGCGGTAGCGGTCCACGTATTTGTCCAGAACCCGAGGGTCGAGCACCAGCAGCGCCGCCGAACCGATCGCGTCGGTCAGCGACATCCCCCGGTGCCGGCGCAGCTCCCGGTCCAGCAGCGTCAGGTCGTACGGCGCGTTCATCACCACCACCGGCCGCCCGGCCCGCGCCTGCGCGGCGAGCGCGGCGGCCACCTCCGCCACCACCACCGGCGCGGGCCTCCCGTGCGCCCGCACCGTCTCGTCACTGATCCCGTGCACCGCCCGGGCGCCGTCGGGTATCGGCACGCCGGGATCGGCGAGCCAGTTGCGGGCCACCGGGACCGTGCCCGGGGCGGATTGGACGACCAGGGCGGCCGAGACGATGCGATCGGTCTCGACGTCCACGCCGGTGGTCTCGGTGTCGAAGGAGGCGAGCGGGCCGGTGAACCAGTGCTGCTGCATGACTGCCCTTCGAAAACAGCGCGTTCCCGCCCCGGTGATACCCGCCCCTGACGCCCCCTCAACCGTTTGGCGCAGCACCGGCCGGGCACCCTGCCCACGGGCGCTCTGTTCGAATCCGGACGGGCCCGGGGGGACGGGGGAGGACGGACGGCCATGGCGCTGACGCAGCCGCAGCCCGAGGAGGCGGCGGCCGTCCTGCGGGGCGACCTCGCGGTGACCGCCTGCATGGAGACCTTGCAGGTCGGCTATCTGCACGCGGTCGCCGCCGCGGCCGGCTGCTCGCTCTCCCAGCCGTTCCCCGACAACGGCATCGACTGGCACGTCAGCCACGGCTCGCGCAGCCACGAGGTCGACGACGAGGTCACCGTCAAGATCCAGCTGAAGGCCACCCAGCAGATCGCGGCCGACCCGCGTGGCGCGTTCTTCTCCTTCACCCTGGACAACGACCACCTGCGCAAGCTCGCCCGCCCCCGGGTCGCCGTGCCCCGGATCCTGGTCGTCATGCTGCTGCCCCGCCGCGTCGACCGCTGGCTCGCCGCCCGCCCCGACGCCCTGGAACTGCGGCACTGCTGCTACTGGGTCAACCTGGCCGGCCACCCCGTCACCGGCCGGCGCCGCACCAACGTCCGCGTCCCCACCGCGAAGGTCTTCGACGACCGCGCCCTGTGCGACATCATGGCCCGGGTCGGTGCGGGCGGCAGCCCGTGACGGCCCGGCCCCGGCCGGGAGGAGCCGCCCCATGACACTGCCCCACGGGCCGATGCGTCCCACGCTCGGCGAACCGCCGCAGACCGGGCCGCTGCCCGATCCGGCCGCCGTCGACCCCGCGGTGCTCGCCACCCTGCTCGCCCGGCACGGCTGGGTCCGGCGCGGCGGACCCACCGCCCGCTACGGCCGCTGGACGCCCCCCGAGGGCACCGACCCCGGCGTCAGCCTGCTCGTGCCCGCCGGCGACGGCTTCGACGACGCGGTCGAACTGCTCACCGACGCCGTCACCGCGCTCGCCCGCTCCGCCGCCCCCTCCGCCCGCGCCATCCTGCTCGCCCTCGCCCTGCCCGGCGACGAGCTCCAGTGGCACCGCGACCTCGCGGCGCCCGCCGCCGCCACCACCCCGGGCGCCGCGCCCTGGGAGGACGCCGAACGGCTCCAGCACGCCGCCCGCGCCATGCTCGCCGCCGGCGCCAAGGCCGGCCGCACCCGCGCCGCCTACTTCGGCGCCCGCCTCGACGCCTGGGCCGGCGACTTCCTCGACCGGGTCCTGGTCGTCGGGGGCGCCCCCGGCCTGACCGCCTACACCCCCGCCCCCGAGGGCCGGGCTGCGGTCACCACCCTGGTCCGCGCCCTGGAGGCGCTGCGCGACGCCGTCGACTACCGGCGGGTCAGCGGGGGCGGCGAGGCCTTCGAGAACGCCGTCCAGTCCGGCGTCAGCCGCGAACTGGTCGAATCCGTCCAGGAACTGGTGCGCGGCGCCACCGCCGGCCGGATCACCGTCGCCTGGTCGGCCGCCGCCGGCACCCCCGGCGGCTTCGGCGACCGCCGGATCGCCGTCGAGTTCTCCCCCGGCGACCTGCCCGCCCTCGACGAGGCCGCCGACCTCCTCGAACGCATCGAGCCCGCCGTCGCCGTCACCGTCGTCGGCCTGGTCGTCCGCCTCAAGCGCGCCGACCCCGCCGGCCCGGGCGGCATCCGCCTGCGGGTGCTCGGCGGCGCCGAGGTCGACGAGATCAAGGTCCGGCTGCCCGACCCCGCCTACCGGCTCGCCGCCGAGGCGCACCTGGCCGGCACCCCCGTGCGGATCAGCGGCCGCCTGGAGCGGCGCGGCGGCTTCCGGCGGCTCACCCGCCCCACCGGCCTGGAACCGTGCGGACTGGAGGACGCCGAGCGCGAGCGCCTGCTCAAGACCCTGGGGGAGGGGCGGGGGGAGTAGGGAGGTGACGGTGGGGCCACCGGTCTCGGTACCATCGTCAGGCGCAGCGCTGTGCTGCGCCCTCTGAATCCAGCACGTCAGGAGAGACCGGTGACGGACGTCCGGGTAATCATCAACCGCGAACCCGATCGGGAAGAGCGCGTGGTGACCACGGGCACTACGGCCGCCGAGCTCTTCGCCGACGACCGCTCGATCATCGCCGCCCGGGTCGGCGGCCAGCTGAAGGACCTCGCTCACGCCCTCCAGGACGGCGACGAGGTCGAGCCGGTCGCGATCTCCAGCCCGGACGGCCTCGACATCCTGCGCCACTCCACCGCGCACGTCATGGCCCAGGCCGTGCAGCAGCTCTTCCCGGAGGCCAAGCTCGGCATCGGCCCGCCGGTCAAGGACGGCTTCTACTACGACTTCGACGTCGCGACGCCGTTCCACCCCGATGACCTCAAGGCCATCGAGAAGCGCATGCAGGAGATCATCAAGCGCGGGCAGAAGTTCTCCCGCCGGGTGGTCACCGACGAGGCCGCCCGCGAGGAGCTGGCCCGCGAGCCGTACAAGCTGGAGCTGATCGGCCTCAAGGGCTCCGCCGCGACCGCCGGCGAGGGCGCCGACGTCGAGGTCGGCGCCGGCGAGCTCACCATCTACGACAACCTGGACGCCAAGTCCGGTGAGCTGTGCTGGGGCGACCTCTGCCGCGGCCCGCACCTGCCCAGCACCCGGATGATCCCGGCGTTCAAGATCATGCGCTCGGCCGCCGCCTACTGGCGCGGCAGCGAGAAGAACCCGATGCTCCAGCGCCTCTACGGCACCGCCTGGCCGAGCAAGGACGAGCTCAAGGCGCACCTGGAGTTCCTGGAGGAGGCCGCCAAGCGCGACCACCGCAAGCTCGGCAACGAGCTCGACCTCTTCTCCATCCCCGAGGAGATCGGCTCCGGCCTCGCCGTCTTCCACCCCAAGGGCGGCATCATCCGCCGCGCCATGGAGGACTACTCGCGCCGCCGGCACGAGGAGGAGGGCTACGAGTTCGTCTACACCCCGCACGCCACCAAGGGGAAGCTCTTCGAGAAGAGCGGCCACCTGGACTGGTACGCGGACGGTATGTACCCGCCCATGCAGCTCGACGAGGGCGTGGACTACTACCTCAAGCCGATGAACTGCCCGATGCACAACCTGATCTTCGACGCGCGCGGCCGCTCGTACCGTGAGCTGCCGCTGCGCCTGTTCGAGTTCGGCACGGTGTACCGGTACGAGAAGTCCGGCGTGGTGCACGGCCTGACCCGCGCCCGCGGCTTCACCCAGGACGACGCGCACATCTACTGCACCCGCGAGCAGATGGCGGACGAGCTCGACTCGACGCTCACCTTCGTGCTCAACCTGCTGCGCGACTACGGCCTGACCGACTTCTACCTGGAGCTGTCCACCAAGGACCCGGAGAAGTACGTCGGTGACGACGAGACGTGGGAGGAGGCCACCGCCGTCCTCGCCGCCGTGGCCGAGAAGCAGGGCCTGCCGCTGGTCCCGGACCCGGGCGGCGCGGCCTTCTACGGCCCGAAGATCTCGGTGCAGGCGAAGGACGCCATCGGCCGGACCTGGCAGATGTCGACCATCCAGCTGGATTTCAACCTGCCCCAGCGCTTCGACCTGGAGTACACGGCCGCGGACGGCTCGCGCCAGCGGCCGGTCATGATCCACCGCGCGCTGTTCGGCTCGATCGAGCGGTTCTTCGCGGTGCTGCTGGAGCACTACGCCGGTGCCATGCCGCCGTGGCTGGCCCCGGTCACCGTGACCGGCATCCCGATCACCGACGAGCACGTGCCGTACCTGCTGGAGGTCGCGGCCGAGCTGAAGAAGCGCGGCATCCGGGTCGAGGTGGACACCTCGGACGACCGGATGCAGAAGAAGATCCGCAACGCCCAGAAGACCAAGGTCCCGTTCATGCTGATCGCCGGCAACGACGACGTCGAGGCGGGCGCGGTCTCCTTCCGCTACCGCAACGGCGAGCAGAAGAACGGCGTGCCGGTGGCCGACGCCGTCCAGGAGATCGTGGACGCGGTGGAGCGCCGGATCCAGGTCTGACGCCGTCACTCGTACGTGGTCGCGGGGCGGGCTCCTCAAGGAGTCCGCCCCGCACGGCTTTGCAAGCCCGGTTGGGCGAATATGCTGATCAGCATGACGACTGAGCCGGAACTGCAGCGGGGCGTCGGAGAGCCGGACGGCTTCCGCCGCCTGTGGACCCCCCATCGGATGGCCTACATCCAGGGCGAGAACAAGCCCACCGGCCCGGCTCCGGACGACGGCTGCCCGTTCTGCTCGATCCCGTCGCTGAGCGACGAGGACGGGCTGGTCGTCGCGCGCGGCAACACCGTGTACGCGGTGCTCAACCTGTACCCGTACAACGGCGGGCACCTCATGGTGGTCCCGTTCCGGCACGCGGCGGACTACACCGAGCTGGACGAGGCGGAGACGGCCGAGCTGGCCGTGTTCACCAAGAAGGCGATGACGGCGCTGCGCGCGGCCTCGGGCGCGCACGGCTTCAACATCGGCATGAACCAGGGTGCGGCGGCCGGTGCCGGCATCGCGGCCCACCTGCACCAGCACGTGGTGCCGCGCTGGGGCGGGGACACCAACTTCATGCCGGTGGTCGGCCACACCAAGGTGCTGCCGCAGTTGCTGGCGGACACCCGGAAGATGCTGTCCGAGGCCTGGCCGCAGGACTGACGCGCACAACGAGGAGGGCCCCGCCGGGAGTCGGCGGGGCCCTCCGTCGTTCGTGCTCAGGCGTCGTACTGGTCGACCTTGAACGGCCGGCCGCCCTGGGCCTCGGCCTTGAGGCCGGCCGCGCGGCCCTTGAAGGCGCGCTCGGTGTCGAGGTCGTGCTCGGCGAGGAACTCCAGGGTGGCGGTGTGGACGGCGGCGAGCACCGGGTGGGAGGCGTTGAGCGCGTTGTCCGCCATGGTGCGGGTGCCCCAGGGCTGGCCGGCCCAGGTGTGCCGCAGGCCGAAGGGCTCGGGCAGGCCGAGGCCGCCGCCGAGCCAGGAGAGCAGGCCGGGCATCCGGTAGAAGGGGGCGCGGACGGCCTGCCGGACGACCTCGTCGTTGTCGATCAGCGGGAGCTTGACCGTGCGCTCCTCCCAGAACCGGAAGGTCTTGGAGACGGACTTCTCCTTGTCCTTGGGCTTGTCGCCGAAGAAGCCGTCGATGGGGCCGAGGGCGTAGCCGGCGACGGTGATGTTGAGGGTGTTGGCGAGCAGGACGACGGTGACGGTGAAGGTCAGGATGAGCTTGCCGTCGTGGGTGATGAACTGGGTGGCGAGGTAGTGCCGGGGTCCGCCGCCGAAGGTCTGCTTGTCGGCGATGGCCTGGACGGCGAAGTCGCGCATGTGGTCGCCGTCCATGTCGGCGTTGCCGGGGCGGCTGATCTCGTCGGCGCTCTCGCCGACCTCGTAGACGACCCACTGCTTGACCTGGACGTTGGGCATGCCGCTGTTGGCGACCTCGCTGATGCCGAGGGCCTTGAGGTGGCCGGAGATCTTGCGGACGAGGTCCCAGGGGTGGAACTGGCGGAAGTCGATCTGGCCCTCGGCGGGGCGCAGGGTGTCGACGAGCTTCCACTCGCCCCAGCGGCGGCCGGCGCCGAGGATGCCCTTGGGGCCGGCGTAGTGCTGGACGTTGGTCTCCTGCTCGGCTTCGAGCCGGCCGAGCTTGGCGCGCAGGTCGGCCGCCTTCTTGTCGAGGTCGTCGCGGGGGACGGCCATCGGGACGGTCGCGGCGACGGCGTTGCCCTCGGCGAGGGCGAGCCAGCGGGCGCGCAGGTCGACGGCGGTGCGCTCGACGATGCGCCTGGCGAGGTACCAGCCGATGACCGGGGCGAGCATGACGACGCGCAGGTAGAGGCCGAGGACGCCGCCGGCCGGGGGCTTGACGGCGAGCAGCACGGCGAGGGCGGCGGCGAGGATGAGGACGACGGCCCCGTAGGCGCCGGCGTTCTTGGGGTTGTCCCGCCGCAGCCAGGCGCGCAGCTGGAAGACGCCGAGCCAGACCAGGGCGCCGGGCAGGCAGAGCAGGCCGGTGACGACGGAGATGGTGGACAGCTGCCGGTCGCGGGTGTTGCGGATCTCCTCGGCGGCGAGGGCGTGCTCGACGATCTGGCGCGTTTCGATGCCGAAGGAGGGCACCAGGGGCTTGCGGTCGCCGCCGAGGGTGCGGGAGATGAGCGCCTTGCTCCAGGCCTCGCCGAGGTTGGGCCCGAAGAGGGCGAAGCGGCCCTTCTTGGCGGTGGTCCCGGCGAGTTTGGAGGCGCCCTCCTGCAGCGTGGTGTCGCGGTACGCCACCGAGGAGATCGCCTGGGTGCCGGCGGTCTGCGGGCCGGTGTCGGTCCGGGGTATCTGCGCACCCGGGGTCATGTCGAGTGTGGTCACGGTGGCGTCCCCTCCTCCCCTTTGTCCTGCGGCAGGTTACCGCGCCGGGGCACCGGCGCGGGCATGATCGTCTGAAGTGCCGTCACGAACGGGCCACGGTGGGCCCGTGGGGCATGATGCCCACGTTTCGGGGGTCCGACGCACCCGGCCGGGGGCCGGTGGGCGGGCCTGCGGGAGGGCGGGTGGGCGGGATGGTGCACGATGGCGGCATGGAGAGCGGTGGGCTGACGGATCCGGTGCTGGTGTTCGACGGGGACTGCGGGTTCTGCACGACGTGCGCGACCTGGGCGGAGCGCTATCTGCGGCAGACGCTGGCGTCGGGGGGCTGGGAGGCGGTGCCGTTCCAGTTCGCGGACCTGGCGGAGCTGGACGCGGTGGCCGGGGGGCGCGGTGAGGTGTCCTGGGGGCGCGCGGAGCGCGAAGTGCTGTGGGTGACGCCGGCGGGCCGGGTGTACGGCGGGGCGCAGGCGGTGGCGCGGTTGCTGATGCGGTCGGGCGGGGTGTGGGCGTACCTGGGCGGGGTGCTGGCGTCGGCGCCGGTGCGGCCAGTGGCGGCGCTGGTGTACCGGTGGGTGGCGTGCAACCGGCACCGGATGCCGGGCGGTACGCCGGCCTGTGCGCTGCCGCGGCGGTGAGCCGGTGAGTCTCAGCCCTCGCGGTCGGTGAAGCGGGCGGCGAGGGCGGCGGGCATGGGTTCGTGGCGCAGATGGGCGCGGGTGAACTCGGCGGTGCCGTGGGTGAGGGAGCGCAGGTCGACGGGGTAGCGGGTGAGTTCGAGTTCGGGGACCTCGGCCCGCAGCAGGGTGAGGCCGGGGCCGCCGGTCTCGGTGCCGAGGACGCGGCCGCGGCGGGCGGAGAGGTCGCCGAGGACGGCGCCGAGGTAGTCGTCGGGCAGCAGGACGCCGACGGCGGCGACGGGTTCGAGGAGCCGGATGACGGCGTGTTCGGCGGCGTCGCGCAGGGCGAGGGCGGCGGCGGTCTGGAAGGCGGAGTCGGAGGAGTCGACGGAGTGCGCCTTGCCGTCGGTGAGGGTGACCCGGATGTCGACGAGCGGGTGGCCGGTGGCGACGCCCTTGGCGAGCTGGGCGCGGACGCCCTTCTCGACGGAGGGGATGAAGTTCTTGGGGACGGCGCCGCCGACGACGTGCTCCTGGAACTCGAAGCCGGAGCCGGCCGGGAGGGGTTCGACCTCCAGGTCGCAGATGGCGTACTGGCCGTGGCCGCCGGACTGTTTGACGAGGCGGCCGTGGCCGGCGGCGGCGGTGCCGAAGGTCTCGCGCAGGGCGACCCGGTGCTCGACGGTGTCGACGTGGACGCCGTGGCGGTTGCGGAGCCGGTCGAGGACGGCGTCGGCGTGGGCCTCACCGGTGCACCAGAGGACGAGCTGGTGGGTGTCGGGGTTCTGTTCGAGGCGTAGCGCGGGGTCCTCGGCGGCGAGCCGGGAGAGGGCCTGGGAGAGCTTGTCGTCGTCGGCCTTGCTGTGGGCCTCGACGGCGATGGGCAGCAGGGGTTCGGGGAGGGTCCAGGTGTCGAGTTCGGCCACGTGGCCGGGTTCCTGGACGGTGTCGCCGGAGCGGGCGGTGGTGAGTTTGGCGGCGCAGACGAGGTCGCCGGCGACGGCGTGCGGGACGGGCCGCTGGAGTTTGCCGAAGGGGCTGGTGAGGCCGGTGACGCGTTCCTCGGCGTCCTGGCCGGCGGGGTGTCCGGGGCCGGTGAGGCGGATGCGGGTGTCGGGGCGCAGGGTGCCGGCGTAGAGGCGCAGCAGGCTGACGCGGCCGACGTAGGCGTCGCCGGTGACGCGGACGACCTGGGCGGCGAGGGGGGCGTCGGGGTCGCAGGCGGGGGCGGGGCGGGTGCGTTCGGCGGGGGTGGGGAAGGTGGTGGCGATGAGGTCGAGGAGTTCGGTGGCGCCGAGGCCGTGTTCGCTGGTGGGGACGGCGGGGTGGAGGGTGCAGTCGAGGACCTCGCGGCGCATGCCGGCTTCGAGGGAGTCGGTGTCGGGGGTTTCGCCGGTGAGGTACTGCTCCATCAGGGTGTCGTCCTGGCCGGCGATGGCCTCGACGAGGCTCTCGCGGGCGGGGGCGGTGTCGGGCAGGGGGTCGGCCTGGCCGTAGGTGTGGCCGGTGAGGAGGTCGACGCTGCCGTCGGGGCGGCCGTCGTGGTGGACGGGCAGGAAGAGCGGGCGCAGGGTGTCGGGGCCGAGGTCGAAGGCGTCGTGGCAGGCGGTGAGGATGTCGTCGAGGCTGCCGCGGGCGATGTCGAGTTTGGCGACGGCGATGGCGCGGGGGATGTTCTCGGCGGCGCACTCGCGCCACAGGGCGCGGGTGGGCGCGGTGACGGGGTCGGTGGCGGAGACGACGAAGACGGCGGCGTCGGCGGCGTGGAGGGCGGCGCGCAGGTCGGCGGCGAAGTCGGGGTGGCCGGGCGGGTCGAGCAGGTTGATCTTGGTGCCGCGCCATTCGAGGGGGAGTACGGAGAGCTGTACGGAGCGTTGCTGCTGGTGCTCGATGGGCTCGTGGTCGGAGACGGTGGTGCCGTCGGTGACCCGGCCGGGGCGGCCGACGGCGCCGGCGGCGTGGGCAAGGGATTCGGCGAGGGTGGTCTTGCCCACGCCGGCGCAGCCGATGAGGACGACGTTGCGCAGGTCGCCCGGTCCGGCGACGGCGGGGGCCTGGCCGGCTCTGGCGGTGCTGCGGTCGGGCATCGGGGTCTCCTCCCGTCGCGCCGAGGCTGTCGGTGAAAGTCTAGGGGCGGAGGGGTCGGCGGGCGCGCGAGCGGCATGCGGGGGTGGTGCGTGGGCGGGGTCGGTCGGCGGGCGTGGCTACGATGGGTGCGCCGGGTGGGCTGATCCACGCGGTCGTCTGCCGCGCACTCTGGCCGCAGGCGGGTACCAGGGAGATCGGAGCGGTCGGGAAGGCCATGCTCAACAAATACGCGCGTGCCTTCTTCACACGTGTCCTGACCCCGTTCGCCGCGTTCCTCATCCGTCTGGGTGTGAGTCCGGACACCGTGACGCTGGTCGGTACGGCCGGTTCGGTGGCGGGTGCGCTGGTGTTCTTCCCGCGCGGGGAGTTCTTCTGGGGCACCATCACGATCACGCTGTTCATCTTCTCGGACCTGGTGGACGGGAACATGGCGCGGCAGCTGGGGCGGACCTCCAAGTGGGGGGCGTTCCTGGACTCGACGCTGGACCGGGTCGCGGACGCGGCGATCTTCGGCGGTATCGCCATGTGGTACGCGGGCAAGGGTGACAACAACCTGCTGTGCGCGGTGGCGGTGTTCTGCCTGGCGAGCGGGCTGGTGGTGTCGTACACCAAGGCGCGGGCGGAGAGCCAGGGGCTGCCGTGCGACGTGTCGGGGCTGGTGGAGCGCGCCGAGCGGCTGGTGATCAGCCTGGTGGCGGCCGGTGTGGCGGGTCTGCACACGTTCGGGGTCCCGTACGTGGAGTGGCTGCTGCCGGTGGCGCTGTGGCTGGTGGCGGCCGGAAGTCTGGTGACGGTGTTCCAGCGGATGCTGACGGTGCGCCGTGAGGCGTTCGAGGCGGACCGCGTGGCGGCCGGGAGCTGAGAGGGGGCGGTCCCGCGGTGAAGGACCGAGTGGTGGACCGGCTGGTGTACACGGCGTACGCGGCGGGCTGGGGGGCGCTCAAGCACCTGCCCGAGCCGGCGGCGCGGGCGCTGTTCGACCGGCTGGCGGACTCTGCGTGGCGGCGGCGCGGCAAGCGGGTGCTGCAGCTGGAGGCGAACCTGCTGCGGGTGTGCCCCGAGGCGGACGAGGCCCGGCTGCGGGAGCTGTCGCGGGCGGGGATGCGCTCGTACATGCGGTACTGGCAGGAGTCGTTCCGGCTGCCGGTGTGGGGCCGCGGGCGGGTGCTGCGCGATGTGCGGGTGGACGGCTTCGAGCTGCTGCAGGAGGTGCTGGAGTCCGGGCGGGGCGCGGTGATAGCGCTGCCGCACATGGGCAACTGGGACCTGGCGGGCGCCTGGGTGGCGAGCCGGGGGTACCCGTTCACGACGGTGGCGGAGCGGTTGAAGCCGGAGCGGCTGTTCGACCGGTTCGTGGCGTTCCGGGAGAGCCTGGGCATGGAGGTGCTGGCGCTGACCGGCGGCTCGGTGAGCGTGGTCGGCACGCTGGCGCGGCGGCTGCGGGCGGGCGGGCTGGTCTGCCTGGTGGGGGACCGGGACCTGTCGGACGCGGGCATCGAGGTGACGTTCTTCGGCGAGGCGACGCGGATGCCGGCCGGTCCGGCGGCGCTGTGCCAGCGGACCGGGGCGGCGCTGCTGCCGGTGTCGCTCTGGTACGAGGGGCGGACCATGCGGGGGCGGGTGCACCCGGAGGTCGTGGTGCCGGCCGAGGGCGACCGGGCGGAGAAGACCCGGGCGATGACGCAGGCGATGGCGGCGGTGTGGGAGTCGGCGATCCGGGAGCACCCGGAGGACTGGCACATGCTGCAGCGCTTCTGGCTGGCCGACCTCCCGGTCCGTGAGACGGTGGAGGCGGGGGCCGCCCGGTCCGGTGGCACCGCCGGGCGGGCCGTCCGGGAGCCCGCCGCCCGGCCGCCGGCGGAGGCGGCCGGGGAGCCGGCGGCCGAGGCGTCGGGGGCCTGAGGGCCCGCCGCCGGACCGCCGTCCGCGCCGTCGCACCGCCATCGCCCCGCCGCACCGCCCCGTCCCGTCCCGTCCGCAGGATTTCGAGGAGACCCGTGAAGATCGGCATCGTCTGCCCGTACGACTGGGACGTCCCCGGAGGCGTGCAGTTCCACATCCGGGACCTCGCCGAGCACCTGATCGGCCTGGGCCACGAGGTGTCGGTGCTGGCGCCGGCCGAGGACGACGACGCGCTGCCGCCGTACGTGGTGTCGGCGGGGCGGGCGGTGGCGGTGCCGTACAACGGCTCGGTGGCGCGGCTGAGCTTCGGGATCCTGTCGGCGGCCCGGGTGCGGCGGTGGCTGCACGAGGGACGGTTCGACATCCTGCACGTGCACGAGCCGGCCTCGCCGAGCCTGTCGATGCTGGCGGCCTGGTCGGCGTCGGGGCCGATGGTGGGCACCTTCCACACCTCCAACCCGCGCTCGCGGGCGATGATCGCGGCCTCGCCGATCCTCCAGCCGGGGCTGGAGAAGATGCGGGCGCGGATCGCGGTGAGCGAGTACGCCCGGCGCACCCTGGTGGAGCACCTGGGCGGTGACGCGGTGGTGATCCCCAACGGCGTGGACGTGGGCTTCTTCGCGGGGGCCGAGCCGGACGGGCGGTGGACCGGCGGGGCGGCCGAGGGTCGGCCGGGGACGATCGGCTTCATCGGCCGGATCAACGAGCCGCGCAAGGGGCTGCCGACCCTGCTGGCGGCGCTGCCGCGGATCCTCGCGGAGCGTCCCGGGGTGCGGCTGCTGGTGGCGGGCAAGGGCGACGAGGAGGAGGCGGTCGCCGGGCTGGCGCCGGAGGTCCGTGCCCAGGTGGAGTTCCTCGGCATGGTGAGCGACCGGGACAAGGCCCGGCTGCTGCGCAGCGTCGACCTGTACGTGGCGCCGAACACCGGCGGCGAGAGCTTCGGGATCATCCTGGTCGAGGCGATGTCGGCGGGGGCGCCGGTGCTGGCGAGCGACCTGGACGCGTTCAAGCAGGTGCTGGACGGCGGGGACGCGGGCGAGCTGTTCCCGGTGGAGGACGCGGACGCGCTGGCGCGCACGGCGCTGCGGCTGCTGGGGGACCCGGCGCGGCTGGAGGAGCTGCGCAAGGCGGCGTCCCGGCACGTGCGGCGCTTCGACTGGTCGACGGTGGGCGCGGACATCCTCGCCGTGTACGAGACGGTGACGGCGGGGGAGGCCGCGGTGGTGGAGGACGAGCGCAGCGGGCGGCGTGGCCGGTTCGGGCTGGCCCGGGACTGAGCCGGGCGGCGGGCGCGGTTAAGGTCGGACGGTTCTCCCGTCCGCAGTTCCCGTGTCCGTCCCTGGAGGGCCCGATGCCGCAGATCTCCGTCGACTACTCCCCGAGCCTGGCCGGCTCCTTCGACCGCCGTGAGCTGGGGGTGGCGATCAACCGGCTGGCGGTGGAGACCATCAACGCCGAGCCCGAGGGGTGCAAGACGATCTTCCGGGCGACCGACCCGGAGGTCGTGGTGGCCTTCGGGGAGCGCTCCGAGGCGCAGGTGTTCGTGCAGTTCCAGATCTTCCCCGGCCGCAGCCCGGAGGCGAAGTCGGCGCTCACCGAGGGGGTGCTGGCGCTGCTGGCGGAGCGGGTGAAGCCGGCGCCGGGGGAGCGGCTGCACCTGGCGGTGGACGTGCGCGACATAGACCGCGACGCCTACCGGAACACCGCGATCGAGGGGTGAACCGGGGGCACCCGGTAGCGTAGCGCCCCGTGACTACCTGGATCTGGGCCGGCGTGGCCGTGGTGCTGTTCGGCATGTACCTGAGCTGGACGGCCGGAAGGCTGGACCGGCTGCACGCCCGGATCGACGCCGCCCGCGCGGCGCTGGACGCGCAGCTGGTCCGCCGGGCGTCGGTGGCGATGGAGCTGGCGACGTCCTCGCTGCTGGACCCGGCGGCCTCGCTGCTGCTGCTGGACGCGGCGCACGCGGCGCGGCAGACGGAGGACGAGCAGCGCGAGGTGGCGGAGAGCCAGTTGAGCCTGGCGCTGCGGGCGGTGTTCGCGGAGCCGGAGCAGGTGGCGGCGCTGGTGGCGGAGCCGGGCGGCGAGGAGGCGGTGCGGGACCTGACGGCGGCGGTGCGCCGGGTGCCGATGGCGCGGCGCTTCCACAACGACGCGGTGCGGGCGGCGCGGGCGGTGCGCGAGCACCGGCTGGTGCGCTACTTCCGGCTGGCGGGCAAGGCGCCGTTCCCGATGGCCTTCGAGATGGACGACGCGCCGCCGCCGGCGCTCACTCCCGAGGGCGCGCCCGCCTAGCGCGTGCTCGGGGCGCGGTTTTCACCCGCCCTGACGGCGCCCGGATACGGCCTGTTTGTCGTATCCCGCCGGACCGGCTGGACTTGGTGGCGCATGGAGGGCCCGTCCCTTCCGCCTACCATAGGGCGATAGCACTGGTTCATCTTCGAGTGAGGTCTCACGTGTCCACCACCCCCACCACCGCAGACCAGCCGCAGATCGGCACCGCCCGGGTGAAGCGCGGCATGGCCGAGCAGCTCAAGGGCGGTGTGATCATGGACGTGGTCAACGCCGAGCAGGCCAAGATCGCCGAGGACGCCGGCGCTGTGGCCGTCATGGCCCTGGAGCGGGTGCCCGCCGACATCCGCAAGGACGGCGGCGTGGCCCGCATGTCGGACCCGAACATGATCGAGGAGATCATCGCCGCGGTCTCGATCCCGGTGATGGCCAAGTCCCGCATCGGCCACTTCGTCGAGGCCCAGGTCCTGCAGTCGCTGGGCGTCGACTACATCGACGAGTCCGAGGTGCTGACCCCGGCCGACGAGGTCAACCACTCCGACAAGTGGGCCTTCACCACCCCCTTCGTCTGCGGTGCCACCAACCTGGGCGAGGCGCTGCGCCGCATCGCCGAGGGTGCGGCCATGATCCGCTCCAAGGGCGAGGCCGGCACCGGCAACGTCGTCGAGGCGGTCCGCCACCTGCGCCAGATCAAGAACGAGATCGGCCACCTGCGCGCGCTGGACCACAACGAGCTGTTCGCCGCCGCCAAGGAGCTGCGCGCCCCGTACGAGCTGGTCAAGGAGGTCGCCGAGCTCGGCAAGCTGCCGGTCGTGCTGTTCTCCGCCGGTGGCGTGGCCACCCCGGCCGACGCCGCGCTGATGCGCCAGCTGGGTGCCGAGGGCGTCTTCGTCGGCTCGGGCATCTTCAAGTCGGGCGACCCGGCCAAGCGCGCCGCCGCGATCGTCAAGGCCACCACCTTCTTCGACGACCCGAAGATCATCGCCGACGCCTCCCGCAACCTGGGCGAGGCCATGGTCGGCATCAACTGCGACACCCTGCCGGAGAGCGAGCGGTACGCCAACCGCGGCTGGTAATGCGCCTTGGACGGCCCGCCGCGCGGTGAGATCATCGGCGCGGCGGGCCGCCGTGCGTCGTCCGTTCGAGAGTCAAGAGGTACGAGAAGTGTCCACTCCAGTCATCGGCGTCCTCGCGCTGCAGGGTGATGTCCGCGAGCACCTGATCGCGCTGGCCGAGGCCGACGCGCTCGCCCGCCCGGTCCGCCGCGCGGAGGAGCTGGCCGAGGTCGACGCGCTGGTGATCCCCGGCGGGGAGTCCACCACGATGTCCAAGCTGGCGCTGCTGTTCGGCGTGATGGACCCGCTGCGCGAGCGGGTCGCCGCCGGCATGCCGGTGTACGGGACCTGCGCCGGGATGATCATGCTGGCGGACAAGATCCTGGACGGGCGCGAGGACCAGGAGACGGTGGGCGGCATCGACATGACGGTGCGCCGCAACGCCTTCGGCCGCCAGAACGAGTCCTTCGAGTCCGGCATCGCCTTCCGCGGCCTGGACGACGACCCGGTGCACGGCGTGTTCATCCGCGCCCCCTGGGTGGAGTCGGTCGGCGCGGGCGTCGAGGTGCTGGCCGAGCTGCCGGCCGCCGACGGCCCGGAGAGCCGGATCGTGGCGGTCCGCCAGGGCAACCTGCTGGCCACCTCGTTCCACCCGGAGCTCACCGGCGACCACCGGGTGCACGGCTACTTCGTGCGGATGGTCGAGGAGCACCTCGCCGCCGCGTGACCGCGCGTGCATGACCGTGTGCGGTCGGGCGGCGGCCGCACCGGTAAGATCTCATCTGTTCATTTCCCTTTGGCGACGTAAAGGAGCTGGCGATGTCCGGCCACTCTAAGTGGGCTACCACCAAGCACAAGAAGGCCGTGATCGACGCCAAGCGCGGCAAGCTCTTCGCCAAGATGATCAAGAACATCGAGGTGGCGGCGCGCACCGGCGGTCCGGACCTGAGCGGTAACCCGACCCTGTACGACGCCGTGCAGAAGGCCAAGAAGAGCTCCGTCCCGATCGACAACATCAACCGCGCGATCAAGCGCGGTGGCGGCCTGGAGGCCGGCGGCGCCGACTACCAGACGATCATGTACGAGGGCTACGGCCCGAACGGCGTCGCGGTGCTCATCGAGTGCCTCACCGACAACCGCAACCGCGCCGCCTCCGACGTGCGCGTGGCGATGACCCGCAACGGCGGCTCGATGGCCGACCCGGGCTCGGTGTCCTACCTGTTCGCCCGCAAGGGCGTCGTCATCGTCCCCAAGGCGGACGGCGTGGACGAGGACAAGCTCTTCGAGGTCGTCCTGGACCAGGAGCCCGAGGAGATCAACGACCTCGGCGACTCCTTCGAGATCGTCTCCGAGGCCTCCAAGATGGTCGCGGTGCGCACCGCCCTGGTGGACGCCGGCGTCGACTACGACTCGGCCGAGGCCAACTTCCTGCCGAGCATGCAGGTCGAGCTGGACGTCGACGGCGCCCGCAAGATCCTGAAGCTGATCGACGCCCTGGAGGACAGCGACGACGTGCAGAACGTCTTCGCCAACTTCGACATCAGCGACGAGGTCGGTGCGCAGCTCGACGCCGAGTGATCGTGCCCCCTCCCGGCCCGGCGGTCCCCAGGACCGCCGGGCCGGTGTCGTTCGGGGCGCTGTCGGTGGTGGGCGGTAGCCTTCGCAGGTCGGTGCTCGAATCCAGAAGGGGCGGGAATGCCGTGGTGCGGGTGCTGGGTGTCGACCCGGGGCTGACCAGGTGCGGGGTCGGCGTGGTCGAGGGCGCGCCGGGCCGGCCGTTGCGGATGGCCGGGGTCGGCGTGGTGCGCACCCCCGCCGAGGCGGAGATCGGGCAGCGGCTGCTGCTGGTCGAGCAGGGTCTGGAGGCCTGGCTGGACGAGCACCGCCCCGACCTGGTGGCGGTCGAGCGGGTCTTCGCCCAGCACAACGTCCGCACCGTGATGGGCACGGCGCAGGCCAGCGCGGTGGCGATGCTCTGCGCGACCCGGCGCGGCATACCGGTCACGTTGCACACCCCGAGCGAGGTCAAGGCCGCCGTCACCGGTTCCGGCCGGGCCGACAAGGCCCAGGTCACCGCCATGGTGCAGCGGCTGCTGCGGCTCGACGCACCGCCGAAGCCGGCCGACGCGGCCGACGCGCTGGCGCTGGCCATCTGCCACATCTGGCGCGGCGGCGCCGCCAACCGCCTGGAGGCCGCGATCCGGGCGGCCCGTACCACCACCCCGCAGGGCCTGAAAGGAACCACCCGATGATCGCCTTCGTGCAAGGACCCGTGGCCGCGCTGTCCGGCGGTGTCGCGGTGGTCGAGGTCGGCGGGGTCGGCATGGCCGTGCAGTGCACCCCGAACACGATGGCCGGCCTGCGGCTGGGGGAGCCGGCCCGGCTGGCGACCTCGCTGGTGGTCCGGGAGGACTCGCTGACCCTGTTCGGCTTCGCGGACGACGACGAGCGGGGGATCTTCGAGATCCTCCAGGCGGCGCCCGGCGTCGGACCGAAGCTGGCGCAGGCGATCCTCGGCGTGCACAGCCCCGACGCGCTGCGCCTCGCGGTGGCCAACGGCGACGAGAAGGCGCTGGTGGCGGTGCCCGGCATCGGCAAGGCCAAGGCCGCCAAGCTGCTGCTGGAGTACAAGGACAAGCTGGGCGCCCCGCACGGCGTGGTCCCGGCGCAGAAGCCGGTCGCCACCGGGCCGGCGCCGTGGAGCGAGCAACTGCACTCCGCGCTGGTCGGCCTCGGCTACGCGCCCCGCGAGGCGGACGACGCGGTCGCCGCCGTCACCCCGGAGGCCGAGGCCCAGCC
The DNA here is from genome assembly GCF_042957205.1 of Kitasatospora sp. NPDC008115. Lineage (NCBI taxonomy): Bacteria > Bacillati > Actinomycetota > Actinomycetes > Kitasatosporales > Streptomycetaceae > Kitasatospora > Kitasatospora sp. NPDC008115. The sequence continues at coordinate 150,994 of NZ_JBIBHU010000011.1, forward strand.
GGTGCCGGACGTGGGCGCGCTGCTGCGGCTGGCGCTGCGCGGGCTCAACCGCTCTCGCTGAAGCCATCTGACGACCTGTCCTTTTGTCGACACCGACGACACTGACGACAACGACGACGACACCGACGACACCCACGACACCGATCCGGGAGCAGCCTCCGATGAGCCCGTACGACTCCGAGCCCGCCGACCGGCTGGTGACCGCCGCCGCCGACGGCGAGGACCAGGCCGTCGAGGCGGCGCTGCGCCCCCGGCAGCTGGACGAGTTCATCGGCCAGGAGCGGGTGCGCGAGCAGCTGTCGCTGGTGCTCCAGGCCGCCCGCCAGCGCGGTGCCACCCCCGACCACGTGCTGCTCAGCGGCCCGCCCGGGCTCGGCAAGACCACCCTGTCGATGATCATCGCGGCCGAGATGGGCGCCCCGATCCGGATCACCTCCGGCCCGGCGATCCAGCACGCGGGCGACCTGGCGGCGATCCTCTCCTCGCTCAGCGAGGGCGAGGTGCTGTTCCTCGACGAGATCCACCGGATGTCGCGGCCCGCCGAGGAGATGCTCTACATGGCGATGGAGGACTTCCGGGTCGACGTGATCGTCGGCAAGGGGCCCGGGGCGACCGCCATCCCGCTGGAGCTGCCGCCGTTCACCCTGGTCGGCGCGACCACCAGGGCCGGCCTGCTGCCGCCGCCGCTGCGCGACCGGTTCGGCTTCACCGGGCACATGGAGTTCTACGCGCCCGCCGAGCTCCAGCGGGTGGTGCACCGTTCGGCCGCGCTGCTGGACGTGGAGATAGACCCGGCCGGCGCCGCCGAGATCGCCGGCCGCTCCCGGGGCACGCCGCGGATCGCCAACCGGCTGCTGCGCCGGGTGCGCGACTACGCGCAGGTGCGGCACGACGGCGTGGTCACCGCCGCGATCGCGGGCCAGGCGCTGCACGTCTACGAGGTGGACGCGCGTGGTCTGGACCGGTTGGACCGGGCGGTGCTGGACGCGCTGCTGCGGCTGTTCGGCGGCGGCCCGGTCGGGCTGTCCACCCTGGCGGTCGCGGTGGGGGAGGAGGCCGAGACGGTCGAGGAGGTCGCCGAGCCGTTCCTGGTCCGCGAGGGCCTGCTGGCCCGCACCCCGCGCGGGCGGATCGCCACCGCCGCGGCCTGGGCGCACCTGGGTCTCACCCCTCCGGTGCAGGTCGGACGCGGTGCGGTGCCCGCCCAGCCGGAGCTCTTCGCCCCCGACGGGGAGCGTGCCGCGGACCAAGGATGACGACGCGCCGTCGCGCTGGGCCGAACGGGTGAGGGCGGAGCGTGTGCGGATCATGCGCGCCCATTGCGTGGGGCGCCTGCGGAAGCCGGGGAAGAAGTCCGGGGAAACTGTGCAGGCGGAGGGTCGCCACTTTCGGCGGCAGGATGCGATGCTTGGCGTTGTCCGATCAGTTCGGGGTCGCCTAGACTCCGCCGGACCGCCCCTCTCACCCGACGGGACGACCATTACCACACAGGCCGCCGGCCGGCGGCCCGTAAAGGACCCTGGCTGCAGTGAACCTCATCATCCTTCTCCTCCCGATCCTCGCGATCGTGCTCATGTTCCGGTCGCAGAAGAAGCGCCAGCAGCAGATGCAGAAGATGCAGACGTCGCTGGAGCCGGGGGCGGGCGTGCGGACCATCGGCGGCCTGTACGCGAAGGTGAAGGCGGTCAACGACGAGACCGTCGAGCTGGAGATCGCGCCGGGCGTGGTCACCCACTTCACCAAGAGCGCGGTCGCCGCGGTCCTGGAGCCCGCCGAGTACGACGCGATCATCAACGGCCGTCCGGACGGGGACGAGAGCGTCGACGCCTCGGACGAGGACGCCGAGGTCGAGGGCGCGTCGGCCGACGCGAAGCCGCTGTCGTTCAGCAAGGACGACGCCGCCGAGGGTGACGCCAAGGCCGAGGGCGGGGCTCCCGCGAGCAAGTAGTACGGTCGGGCACCCGCCCGGCCGCGCGGCGTTCTGCCGCGAGCCCACAGGACTCAGGGCCGCAGTCCGCCACACCCCGCCCAGCCGCGTGCCGGGCGGGGGTCGGTGGGGGGAAGTGGCATGGACAGGGAGAAACGAGCAAGGTGGCAACACCCAAGTCGCGCCCGCGCGACGGTTACCCAGGGCGGGCGCTGGCCCTCATCCTGGTCGTCACCGTCGGACTGGTCGCCCTCATGTTCGGGACGGGCACCACCAAGCCCCGCCTCGGGATCGACCTCGCCGGCGGCACCAGCATCACGCTGAGCGCGAAGTCGACCGACCCCAAGGCGATCAACAAGTCCAACATGGACATCGCCACCGGGATCATCGAGCAGCGCGTCAACGGTATGGGCGTCTCCGAGGCGGAGGTCCAGACCCAGGGCGACCGCAACATCATCGTGAACATCCCCAAGGGCGGTGACAAGCAGAGCGCGGTCGACCAGGTCGGCACCACCGCGAAGCTGTACTTCCGCCCCGTCCTCGCCCTGGCTCCCAGCGGCCTCCAGGCCCCGGCCCCGACCGAGACCCCGTCGGCGGGCGCGAGCGGCACCCCGAGCGCCGCCGCCACCCCGAGCGGGACCCCGGCCGCCACCGGCACCCCGGGCGCCGCCGCGTCCGCCGCCCCGAGCGCGAGCGCCACCAAGCAGGGCCGTCCGGCCGGCGAGGCCCTCGCGGCCGACGACCCGGCCACGCCCGCCGCCACCACCCCCGCCACCGGCGCCCCGAGCGCCCCCGCGCCCGACCCGGCGGCGCCCGCCCCGCAGGACCTGTCCGCGGCGATGACCTCCGGCACCGTCCCGCCGGAGCTGGCCGCCCAGTTCGCCGCGCTGGACTGCTCCAAGCCGGACCAGCGGAACAAGAACTACCAGAGCGCCGAGGGCGCGCCGACCGTCGCCTGCACCCAGAAGGACGAGAACGGGCTCTACTACAAGCTCGCCCTCGGCCCGGTCGCGGTCTTCGGCGCGAACGTCGACAAGGCCCAGGCCACCATCGACACCCAGCAGGGCGGCGGCTGGCAGGTCCAGCTGCAGTTCGACGGCACCGGCACCGACGCCTTCACCGCCGTCACCGGCCAGCTGGCCTCCCAGGTGAGCCCGGCCAACCAGTTCGCCATCGTGCTGGACGGCCAGGTCGTCTCCCACCCGGAGGTGAAGAGCGCCATCCCCGGCGGCTCGGCCGTGATCTCCGGCAACTTCAAGCAGTCCGAGGCGCAGAACCTCGCGAACGTGCTGAGCTTCGGCGCCCTGCCCCTGGAGTTCACCACCAGCGACGTCACCACCGTCTCCCCGCAGCTCGGCGGCGACCAGCTGAAGGCCGGCCTGATCGCCGGTCTGATCGGCATGGTCCTGGTGGTCGCGTACTCGCTGGTCTACTACCGCGGCCTCGGTCTGGTCTCGATCGCCGGTCTGCTCGTCTCGGCGGCGCTGACCTACTCGATCATGAGCCTGCTCGGCCCCGGCATCGGCTTCGCGCTGAACCTGCCGGCGGTCTGCGGCGCCATCGTCGCGATCGGCATCACCGCCGACTCCTTCATCGTGTACTTCGAGCGCATCCGCGACGAGGTCCGTGAGGGCGCGCCGCTGCGCCCGGCCGTCCAGCGGGCCTGGCCGCGCGCCCGGCGCACCATCCTGGTCTCGGACTTCGTGTCCTTCCTCTGTGCCGCCGTGCTCTACCTGGTCTCGGTCGGCAAGGTCCAGGGCTTCGCCTTCACGCTCGGCCTGACCACGGCGCTCGACGTCGTCGTCATCTTCCTGTTCACCAAGCCGCTGATCACGCTGCTGGCCCGCCGGAAGTTCTTCTCCGACGGCCACCCGTGGTCCGGCCTGGACCCGAAGCGGCTGGGCGCCCGCCCGCCGCTGCGCAGCACCCGCCGCCGCACCCCCTCGTCCTCCGCCGCCGTGAAGGGGGCCTGACACCGTGTCGCGCTTCTCCAATCTGGGCCACAAGCTCTACCAGGGCGAAGTCAGCTTCGACTTCGTCGGCCGCCGCAAGCTCTGGTACAGCATCTCCGCGGTGATCGTCCTGGTCGCCGGGATCGGCCTGGCGATGGGCCTGCACCTGGGCATCGAGTTCAAGGGCGGCTCGGTCTACACCGTGACCAAGCCCGGGCTCTCGGTGTCGCAGGCGCAGGACGCGGTCAACAAGATCGTCTCCTCGCACCCGCTGGTGCAGTCCACCGACAACGGTGAGATCCGCATCCAGGTCTCCTCGGAGGACAAGACCACCTCCTCGGAGTTCACCGGCAAGCTGTCCCAGGAGATCGGCGTCCCGGTCGAGGAGATCGGCGCCCAGGTGATCGGCCCCAGTTGGGGTGAGCAGATCTCCAACAAGGCACTCACCGGCCTGATCATCTTCATGATCCTGGTGACGGTCTATCTGGCGATCGCCTTCGAGTGGCGGATGGCGGTGGCGGCCCTGGTCGCCCTCATCCACGACCTCCTGATCACCATCGGCGTCTACGCCCTGGTGGGCTTCGAGGTCACCCCCGGTACGGTGATCGGCTTCCTGACGATCCTCGGTTACTCCCTCTACGACACGGTCGTCGTCTTCGACACCGTGAAGGAGAACACCAAGGACCTCACCAAGCAGAACAGGCTCACCTACAGCGAGGCGGCCAACGCGGGCCTCAACCAGACCCTGGTCCGCTCGCTCAACACCACCGTGGTCGCCCTGCTCCCGGTGGCGGCGCTGCTGTTCATCGGTGGCGGTCTGCTCGGTGCCGGCACCCTGAACGACATCTCGCTGGCGCTGTTCATCGGCCTCGCCGCCGGTGCCTACTCCTCGATCTGCGTCGCCACCCCGCTGCTCGCGCAGCTGAAGGAGGAGGCGCCGGAGATGAAGGCCCTGGCCAAGCGGGTGGCCCAGCGCCGCGCCGCCGACGCCAAGGCCGCCGAGGCCAAGGCCGCGGCCAAGGAGGCCGGCGAGGAGGAGGAGATCGCCGACGAGGACCTGCCGGCGGGTATGGTCGGTCAGCGCGGCCGGGCGGCCGGTACCACGCGTGCCAAGGGCCGTCCGTCCACCAAGCGCTGACCCCGCCGACCTTAAGGACCCTTCGTGACCACCGCCGACACCGCACTGGCCGAGCTGCTCACCAGCCGGATCCGGGACGTCCAGGACTACCCGAAGCCGGGCGTGCTGTTCAAGGACATCGCGCCGCTGCTCGCCGACGCCGAGGCCTTCGCCGCGCTCACCCGGGCGCTGGCGGACCGGGCCGCGGAGCTCGGGGCCACCAAGGTGGTCGGCCTGGAGGCGCGCGGCTTCGTGCTGGCCGCCCCGGCGGCCTTCGCGGCCGGGGTCGGCTTCGTGCCGATCCGCAAGCAGGGCAAGCTGCCCGGCGAGGTGTTCCGCCGCTCGTACGAGCTGGAGTACGGCTCGGCGACGCTGGAGGTGCAGTGCGACGCCTTCGCGCCCGGTGAGCGGGTGCTGGTGGTGGACGACGTGCTCGCCACCGGCGGGACCATCGGCGCCTCGCTGGACCTGGTCAAGGAGGCCGGCGCGGAGCTGGCCGGGGTGGTCGTGCTGATGGAGCTCGGCTTCCTCGACGGCCGCGAGCGGCTCGCCCCGCACCTGGGCGGCGCTCCGCTGGAGACGCTGGTCACGGTCTGAGTACGCACGACCCCTGGCGGGCGGCGGCCGGAACATTCCGGCCGCCGCCCGCTGTTGTGTCAGGCGTGTGTCCGCCGCGTGTGCGGGCCCGGCCGACCGAACGTCCTGGCGCCGGGCTCGGTACCATGAAGATTCATCCCCTCCCGGTTGCGCGAGCCGCGGCCCGAGCCGCACGGCGCCCGCGGGGGGCAGGCCGAGCGCCCTGAGGAGTGTCCTTGCCCGACGAGGTTGTGCCCACGGCGGCTGCGGCCGCCCCCGAGAACCGGCCCACGCCCTCGGGGGCCACCCCGGCACGTCCGGCGCCGACCCCGTCCCGCCCGTCCGCCCCGGCCGGCCGCGGCTCCGCCGGCGGCGGTGGCATGCGGGCCCGGCTGGCCCGCCTCGGCGGCCAGCGCTCCAGCGTCCTCAACCCCGTCCTGGAGCCGCTCTTCCGCTCCATCCGGTCCAACGACCCCAAGGCCGACCCGGCACTGCTACGGGACATCGAGAAGGCGTACGCGGTCGCCGAGAAGTGGCACCGCGGGCAGAAGCGCAAGAGCGGCGACCCCTACATCACCCACCCGCTGGCGGTCGCGACCATCCTGGCCGAGCTCGGCATGGACGCTCCGACGCTGATGGCCGGACTGCTGCACGACACGGTCGAGGACACCGACTACGGCCTGGAGACCCTGCGCAAGGACTTCGGCGACTCGGTGGCCCTGCTGGTGGACGGCGTCACCAAGCTGGACCGGGTCAAGTTCGGCGAGGCCGCGCAGGCCGAGACGGTCCGCAAGATGGTCGTCGCGATGGCCAAGGACCCCCGGGTCCTGGTGATCAAGCTGGCCGACCGCCTGCACAACATGCGCACCATGCGCTACCTCAAGCGGGAGAAGCAGGAGAAGAAGGCCCGCGAGACGCTGGAGATCTACGCCCCGCTGGCGCACCGGCTGGGCATGAACACCATCAAGTGGGAGCTGGAGGACCTCGCCTTCGCGATCCTCTACCCCAAGATGTACGACGAGATCGTGCGGCTGGTCGCCGAGCGCGCCCCCAAGCGCGACGAGTACCTGGCGACCGTCATCGACCAGGTCCAGGGCGACCTGCGCGGCGCCCGGATCACCGCCTCCGTCACCGGCCGGCCGAAGCACTACTACTCGGTCTACCAGAAGATGATCGTCCGGGGCCGGGACTTCGCCGAGATCTACGACCTGGTGGGCATCCGGGTCCTGGTCGACACCGTCCGCGACTGCTACGCGGCGCTGGGCACCATCCACGCGCGGTGGAACCCGGTGCCGGGGCGGTTCAAGGACTACATCGCGATGCCCAAGTTCAACATGTACCAGTCGCTGCACACCACGGTGATCGGTCCCGGGGGCAAGCCCGTCGAGCTGCAGATCCGCACCTTCGACATGCACCGCCGCGCCGAGTACGGCATCGCCGCGCACTGGAAGTACAAGCAGCGCGCGGTGGCCGGCGCCTCCAAGGTGCGCACCGACACCCCGACCCAGACCCGCAAGGACGACAAGGCCGGCGCCGTCAACGAGATGGCCTGGCTGCGGCAGCTGCTGGACTGGCAGAAGGAGACCGCCGACCCCAGCGAGTTCCTGGAGTCGCTCCGCTTCGACCTGGCCAGCAACGAGGTCTTCGTCTTCACCCCCAAGGGAGACGTCATAGCCCTCCCGGCCGGGGCCACCCCGGTGGACTTCGCGTTCGCGGTGCACACCGAGGTCGGCTACCGCACCATCGGGGCCCGGGTGAACGGGCGGCTGGTGCCGCTGGAGTCGACCCTGGAGAACGGCGACACCGTCGAGGTCTTCACCTCCAAGGCGGAGAACGCCGGACCGTCCCGCGACTGGCTGGGCTTCGTCAAGTCCCCGCGCGCCCGCAACAAGATCCGCGCCTGGTTCTCCAAGGAGCGCCGCGAGGAGGCGATCGAGCAGGGCAAGGAGGCCATCGCCCGCGCGATGCGCAAGCAGGGTCTGCCGATCCAGCGGATCCTCACCGGCGACTCGCTGGTCACCCTCGCCCACGAGATGCGCTACCCGGACATCTCCTCGCTGTACGCGGCGATCGGTGAGGGCCACGTCGCCGCGCAGAACATCGTCCAGAAGCTGGTGCAGGCGCTGGGCGGCGAGGAGGGCGCCACCGAGGACCTCGCCGAGACGGCCACCCCGACCCACGACAACCGGCGTGCGGTGCGCCGCCGGGCCAAGGGCGACCCGGGCGTGATCGTCAAGGGCGTCGAGGACGTCTGGGTGAAGCTGTCGCGCTGCTGCACCCCGGTGCCGGGCGACGCCATCGTCGGCTTCGTCACCCGTGGCAACGGCGTCTCGGTGCACCGCGCCGACTGCGTCAACGTGGAGGCGCTCAGCCAGCAGCCCGAGCGGATGATCGACGTGGAGTGGGCGGCCACCCAGTCCTCGGTCTTCCTGGTGGCCATCCAGGTCGAGGCGCTGGACCGCTCCCGGCTGCTCTCGGACGTCACCCGGGTGCTGTCGGACCAGCACGTCAACATCCTGTCGGCGGCGGTGCAGACCTCCCGCGACCGGGTGGCGATGAGCCGCTTCACCTTCGAGATGGGCGACCCCAAGCACCTGGGCCACGTCCTCAAGGCGGTCCGCGGCGTCGAGGGCGTCTACGACGTCTACCGCGTCACCTCGGCCCGCAAGTAGCCGGGCCGGCCCGCACGGCGGACGCGAAAGGGCCCCCGGGGAGCGCTCCCCGGGGGCCCTTTCGCGTGTCGTCCGCGGGCGGGATCAGCCGCTGAACTCCTCCTGGCTGCGGTGCGCCTGCTCCAGCAGCTCCTGGACGCCGGCCAGCTCCGACTCCAGCTTCGCCGTCTTGGAGGCGTTGCCGGCCGCGCGGGCCTTGTCCAGGTCGGTGCGCAGCTTGTCGGCCTTGGCCTGGAACAGCCCGACCATGCCGGCCGCGCGGGCCTTGGCCTCCGGGTTGGAGCGCTTCCACTCGGCGTCCTCGGCCTCGCGGATGGCCCGCTCGACCGCGTTCAGCCGGCCGTCCAGCTTCGGGCGGACGTCGCGCGGAACGTGGCCGATCGCCTCCCAGCGCTCGTTCACCTCGCGCAGCGCCGCCTTGGCCGCCTTCAGGTCGGTGATCGGCAGGATCGTCTCGGCCTCGGCCGCCAGCGCCTCCTTGAGCTTCTGGTTGGCGACCTGCTCGGCGTCACGCTCGCTGAACACCGCGGAGCGCGCCTGGAAGAAGACGTCCTGGGCGCCGCGGAACCGCGCCCACAGCTCGTCCTCGATGTCGCGCTGGGCGCGGCCGGCGGCCTTCCAGCGCGCCATCAGGTCGCGGTAGCGGGCCGCGGTGTCGCCCCACTCGGTCGAGGAGGAGAGCGCCTCGGCCTCGGAGACCAGCTGCTCCTTGGTGAGCCGGGCCTGCTCGCGCTCGGCGTCCAGCGCCGCGAAGTGCGACTTGCGGTGCTTGGAGAAGACCGAGCGGGCGTGCGAGAAGCGGTGCCACAGCTCGTCGTCGCTCTTGCGGTCCAGACGGGGCAGGCCCTTCCAGGTGTCCACCAGGGCGCGCAGCCGGTCGCCGGCCTCCCGCCACTGGGTGGACTCGGCGAGCTGCTCGGCCTCGGCGACCAGCGCCTCCTTGGCGGCGCGGGTCTCGTCCTGGGCCTTGGCCCGGGCGGCCTTGCGCTCCTCGCGACGGCTCTCGATCTCGCCGGCGAGCGCGTCCAGCCGCTGGGCCAGCGCCGCCAGGTCGCCCACCGCGTGCCCCTCGGTGACCTGCTCGCGCAGGTGCTCCAGGGCGGCCTGGGCGTCCTTCGCGGCCAGGTCGGTGGTGCGCACCCGCTTCTCCAGCAGGCCGATCTCCACCTCGATGCCCTGGTACTTGCGCTCGAAGTAGGCGAGCGCCTCCTCGGGCGAGCCGGCCTGCCAGGAACCCACGACGCGTTCGCCGTCGGCCGTCCTGACGTAGACCGTGCCCTGCTCGTCCACACGGCCCCACGGGTCGCTGCTCATAGCGCGTCCTCCACATGACGTCGCGCCCGCGCCGGGGCGGTACGCGTCCGTCGTCCACAGTTGATGTGCGGCGGACCGATGAGTCCGCCGTCCCCGTCCGCCGTGTCTTGCTGCCGAGGGTGACGGCCGGCGGGTCTGGGCACCCTACACAACGCCAACATAGGCGACCAGGACCGGTGCTGTCCGCATCCGGGCCGGGCGATTTCGGGCCGGGGCCGCCCCGGAGCGCCGCGGTGGCGCGTCAGGGCGGCCCCGGAGCGGGTCAACCCTTGGCGGCGGTCACCGAGTTGAGGGTGACGTCGGCCATCGGGTGGCCGTCCGTGCCGCCCTCCAGGGTGCCCGCGGCGGCGATCTTCTGGACCACGTCCAGGCCGCCGGTGATCTTGCCGAACGGGGTGTAGTTCGGCGGCAGCTCGGTGTCCTTGTAGACCAGGAAGAACTGGCTGCCGTTGGTGCCCGGGCCGGCGTTGGCCATCGCCACGGTGCCGGCCGGGTAGGTGGCGCCGGTGAGGTTCTCGTCGGCGAACTTGTAGCCGGGGCCGCCGGTGCCGCCCGGGGCGGTGGCGCTGGCGGTCGGGTCGCCGCACTGCAGCACGAAGATGCCGTCGGTGGTGAGGCGGTGGCACTTGGTGTGGTCGAAGTACTGCTCGCCGGCCAGGAAGGCGAAGGAGTTCACCGTGTGCGGCGCCTTGGCGGCGTCCAGCGACAGCGTCACCTTGCCGCAGTTGGTGTCCATGGTCACGGCGTAGGTGGCCTTGGCGTCCACGGTCATCGCCGGCTCGGCCTGCCACTGCTTGCCGTTCGGGGTGCCGGCGGCGGCCTCGCCGCAGCCCTCGACCGGCTTGCGGGTCGGCACGCTGGGCTCGGTGGGGGTCGGCGCGGCCTGCGCGGTGGTGCCGTCCTTCTTGTCGTCCGAGTCGAACGCGCCGGTCGCGAAGAGGGTGCCGCCACCGGCCAGCACGACCACGGCGAGCGCGGCGCCGAGGATCGTGTTGCGCCGCTTGCGGGCGGCCGCCGCCGCGACCCGGCGCTCCATCTGGCGCTCGTACTTGTCCCGGGCGAGCTGCCGCCGTCGCTGTTCGCTGCTGACCACCGGCTCTGTCTCCTACGGATGTGCTGATCGCGGATGTGGGGGCTTCGTCTGTGTGCGACGCCGATGCGGATCATCGCACCCATCGGCGGCCAAGTGTAGGGACCGCGACCGTAAGAACGGGGTGAACCGTTCTGCTCGAAGTGAACCTGTCACGCCCATCTGGTTCGCAACCGGACCCGCACCGCCGGTAGGCTGCCCCTACATCACAGTTCGTAGCCGCAGCCGAGGCCGCCAAGCCGACCGACGCCGAGGACCCGAAGACCGACACCGAAGGACGCGCGTGTTCATCGCCGGATTCCCCGCTGGAGCCTGGGGCACCAACTGCTACCTGGTCGCGCCGGCGGCGGGCGAGGAGTGCGTCATCGTCGACCCGGGCCACCAGGCCGCCGCCGGCGTCGAGGAGATGGTCCGCGAGCACCGGCTCAAGCCGGTCGCCGTGCTGCTCACCCACGGCCACATCGACCACGTCGCCTCCGTGGTCCCGGTCTGCGGCGCCAAGGGCGTCCCGGCCTGGATCCACCCCGAGGACCGGTACATGATGAGCGACCCGGAGCGGGCGCTCGGCCGCTCCCTGGGCACCCAGCTGATGGGGGAGCTGACCGTCGGCGAACCCGACGACGTGCGCGAGCTCACCGACGGCAGCGTGCTGGAGCTGGCCGGCCTGTCCCTCACCGTCGACCACGCCCCCGGCCATACCGGGGGGTCGGTGACGTTCCGGACGCCCGGCGCCGAGGACCTTCCCCCGGTGCTCTTCTCGGGCGACCTGCTCTTCGCCGGCTCCATAGGGCGAACCGACCTCCCGGGCGGGGACAGCGCGGCGATCATGCGCTCGCTGGCCCGGGTGTGCCTGCCCCTCGACGACGCCACCGTGGTCCTCTCCGGCCACGGCGGACAGACCACCATCGGCCGCGAGCGCGCCACCAACCCCTACCTCAGGCAGGCAGCGGGGGCGGCCGGCGCCCCGGCCTTCCCGCGACGAGGAATGTGACGGAAGAGAAGTTGAGCACCTTCACCGCCCCCAAGGGCACCTACGACCTGCTGCCGCCCAGCTCGGCGACCTTCCTGGCGGTCCGCGAGGCGATCGCCGCACCGGCCCGCCGGGCCGGCTACGGGTACATCGAGACCCCGGTCTTCGAGGACGTCAAGCTGTTCTCCCGGGGCGTCGGCGAGTCGACCGACATCGTCACCAAGGAGATGTACACCCTCACCACCAAGGGCGGCGACGAGCTCGCGCTGCGTCCCGAGGGCACCGCCTCCGTGCTGCGCGCGGCCCTCCAGGCCAACCTGCACAAGCAGGGCAACCTGCCGGTCAAGCTCTGGTACTCCGGCTCCTACTACCGCTACGAGCGCGCCCAGAAGGGCCGCTACCGCCAGTTCTCGCAGGTCGGCGCGGAGGCGATCGGCGCCGAGGACCCGGCGCTGGACGCCGAGCTGATCATCCTGGCCGACGACGCCTTCCGCGCGCTCGGCCTGAGCGACTACCGCCTGCTGCTCAACAGCCTCGGCGACAAGCAGTGCCGCCCGGTCTACCGCGCCGCCCTGGTCGAGTTCCTGGCCGGCCTCGACCTCGACGAGGACACCCGCCGGCGCGCCGGGATCAACCCGCTGCGGGTGCTCGACGACAAGCGCGAGTCGGTGCAGGCCCAGCTCGGCGGCGCCCCGAAGCTGCGCGACTACCTCTGCGAGGACTGCAAGGCCTACGACGAGAAGGTCCGCGAGCTGCTCACCGCCAACGGCGTCGACTTCGTCGACGACCCCAAGCTGGTCCGCGGCCTCGACTACTACACCCGCACCACCTTCGAGTTCGTGCACAACGGCCTCGGCGCCCAGTCCGCGATCGGCGGCGGCGGCCGCTACGACGGCCTGTCCGAGATGATCGGCGGCCCGGCGCTGCCCTCGGTCGGCTGGGCGCTCGGCGTGGACCGCACCTACCTGGCCCTGGAGGCCGAGGGCGTCACCCTCGACCTGCCGGCCGCCACCTCCGTCTACGCCGTCGCGCTCGGCGAGGAGGCCAAGAACGTCCTGTTCGCCAAGGTGGTCGAGCTGCGCCGGGCCGGCGTCGCCACCGACCTCGCCTTCGGCGTCAAGAGCATCAAGAACGCCATGAAGTCCGCGGACCGTTCCGGCGCCCGCTTCGCCCTCGTCGCCGGGGACCGCGACCTCGCCGAGGGCGTCGTCCAGCTCAAGGACCTCACCACCGGCGAGCAGAACCCCGTCGCCCTCGACGCACTCGTCACCACCCTGAAGGAGAAGCAGCTGTGATCCGCACGCACGACGCGGGCACGCTCCGCCCGGAGCACGCAGGCACCACCGTCACCCTGGCCGGCTGGGTCGCCCGCCGCCGCGACCACGGCGGCGTGGCCTTCATCGACCTGCGCGACGCCTCCGGCACCGTGCAGATCGTGGTCCGCGACCTCGACTCGGTGCACGGCCTGCGCGCCGAGTACTGCGTCAAGGTGGTCGGCGACGTCCGCGTGCGGCCCGAGGGCAACGAGAACCCGGACATCCCGACCGGCGCCGTCGAGGTCGTGGTCAGCGCGATCGAGGTGCTCTCCGAGGCCGCGCCGCTGCCCTTCCCGGTCGCCGAGTACGAGCCCGGCACGGTCAACGAGGAGGTGCGCCTGCGCTACCGCTACCTCGACCTGCGCCGCGAGGGCCCCGCCAAGGGCCTGCGCCTGCGCTCCAAGGTCAACAACATCATCCGCCGGGTGATGGAGGAGAACGACTACCTCGACATCGAGACGCCGTACCTCACCCGCTCCACCCCCGAGGGCGCCCGCGACTTCCTCGTCCCGGTCCGCCTCCAGCCCGGCCACTGGTACGCCCTGCCGCAGTCGCCCCAGCTGTTCAAGCAGCTGCTGATGGTGGCCGGCATGGAGCGCTACTACCAGATCGCCCGCTGCTTCCGCGACGAGGACTTCCGCGCCGACCGCCAGCCGGAGTTCACCCAGCTGGACATCGAGGCCTCCTTCGTCGACCAGGAGGACATCCTGGCCCTCGGCGAGAAGATCATCGGCGCCATCTGGCGCGAGGTCCACGGCTACGAGATCCCCGACCCGCTGCCGCGGATGACCTACGCCGACGCCATGGGCCGCTACGGCTCGGACAAGCCGGACGTCCGCTTCGGCCAGGAGCTCACCGACCTCACCGCGTACTTCAAGGGCACCGACTTCCGGGTCTTCCAGGCCCCGTACGTCGGCGCCGTGGTCATGCCCGGCGGCGCCTCGCAGCCGCGCAAGCAGCTCGACGCCTGGCAGGACTGGGCCAAGGCGCGCGGCGCCCGCGGCCTCGCCTACGTGCTCATCGACGCCGAGACCGGCGAGCTGCGCGGCCCCGTCGCCAAGAACCTCTCCGAGGAGCACCTGGCCGGCCTGGCCGCCGCCGCCGGTGCTAAGAACGGCGACGCGATCTTCTTCGCGGCCGGCAAGGAGCGCGCCTCCCAGGAGCTGCTCGGCGCCGCCCGCCTGGAGATCGGCCGCCGCTGCGAGCTGATCGACGAGTCCCAGTGGGCGTTCCTGTGGGTCGTCGACTTCCCGATGTTCGAGCCGATCGAGGACGACAAGGGCGCGTTCCAGGGCTGGCACGCCGTGCACCACCCCTTCACCGCCCCCACCGCCCAGTCGCTGGCCACCTTCGACACCGACCCGGGCAGCGCCCTGTCCAACGCCTACGACCTGGTGCTCAACGGCTCCGAGCTGGGCGGTGGTTCGATCCGTATCCACCAGCGGGACGTGCAGAAGCGGGCGTTCGACGCGATCGGCCTGTCCGAGGAGGAGGCCGCCTCGCAGTTCGGCTTCCTGCTGGACGCCTTCAACTACGGCCCGCCGCCGCACGGCGGCGTCGCCTTCGGCCTGGACCGGATCGTCACCCTGCTCGGCGGGTACGACACCATCCGGGACGTCATCGCCTTCCCGAAGACCTCCACCGGCGGCGACCCGCTGACCGGTGCGCCCACCCCGATCACCCCGGCGCAGCGGCGCGAGGCCGGCGTCGACGCCCAGCCGAAGGTCCGCGAGGACGGCAAGTCCGAGGGCCAGCCGAAGGCCTGACACCCCGTCGGCCGACATCGGCTAACCTTTCACGGCCTCGGACGGCATTTCCGCTGTCCGGGGCCGGTCCACAACGGTGTGCGACAGAGAGAGGGTCCCGCTGTGAAGGTCAGTACCAGGATCGAGTGTCCCGAGGACGCCCCCGCCACCAGACGTGTCCACATGGCCGCCTTCCCCGGCCCCGACGAGGCCGACCTGGTCGACGCGCTGCGCCGCGACCCGGCCTGGCTGCCGGACCTGTCGCTGGTGGCGGTCGACGACTCCGGGCTGGTGGTGGGCCACGCGCTGCTCACCCGGCTGCGGGTCGGCGAGGGCAAGGGGCTGGCGCTCGCGCCGGTCGCCGTCGCCCCCGAGTGGCAGCGCAAGGGCGTCGGCGAGCTGGTGGTCAGGGCCGCGCTGACGGCGGCTGAGGGCGCCGGCGAGAAGCTGGTCATCGTGCTCGGCGATCCCGACTACTACGGCCGCTTCGGCTTCGTCCCCGCCCAGGGGCACGAGGTCAGCGGCCCGTTCGAGGTGCCCGAGGGGTACTTCCAGGCGCTCGCGCTGCCCGCCTACGACGGCTCCCCGCGGGGCCTGTGCCACTACCCCGAGCCCTTCGAGGCGGTCTAGCCGCCAGTCCGCCCAAGCCCGCCAGTCCGCCCGAGCCCGTCAGATCGACGGTGCCGTCCGGGCCGGCCGGGCCGGCTTCCCGCCGAGGCCTATCGTGGCGCGGCAGCTGCGCACGAACGCGGTCATGGCGGGCGTCGGCTCCCGGTCCTTCGGCCAGTACAGCCCGACCTGGCTCGGGCTCAACCCTCGCACCGGCCGGTACGCGACATCCTCGCGCGGTGCCAGCCGGCTCATCGTCTCCGGGGCGAAACCGACGCCCTGGCCGCACACCACCGCGGCCAGCCACTCGTCGGTGTTGTGCGCCACCGCGCCGATCCGCACAGGTCGCCCGCCCCGCTCCCGGACCGCCAGCCAGTAGTCGCGCCAGTGCCCGGCCTCGTGCGGGATCGCCACGAAGGGCTCGTCGAGCAGCTCCTCGAAGTCGATCACCGCACGGGCGGCCAGCCGGTGCCCGGCCGGCAGCGCCGCGCAGCGCGCCTCCTCGCCCAGCACGGCCACGTTGTACCGCTCGGAGATCGACGGCGGCGCGTGCCAGAGCGTCAGGTCTATCTCCCCGGCGGCCAGGCCCGAGGTCGGGTCGAACCAGTTGTTCTGCCGCAGCTCCACCTGCCAGCCCGGCATCCGGCGGGTGAAGTCCGCCACCGTGCGCCGGGTCATCAGGTTGATGATGCCGCCCTCGAACCCCACCCGCAGCGTCGAGCCCTGGTCCGCCGCGGCCGCCCGGGTGGCGCGCAGCGCCTCATCCCAGTCGGCCAGCAGCGGCCCGGCGTGCGCGGCCAGCGCCCAGCCGGCCCGGGTGGGGGCCATGCCGCGCCGCGACCGTTCGAACAGCTCCACCCCGAGCAGGCTCTCCAGCTGACGGATCTGCTTGGTCAGCGTCGGCTGGGAGACGAACAGCCGGGCCGCCGCCGCGGTCAGCTGGCCCTCCTCGCAGACCGCGGCGAAGCTGCGCAGCAGGCGGGTGTCGACATCCATGCCCCAAGGTTATGGAACCGGAAATTGGACCCGTCCGGCAGGTCTGGGTCATGGTTGATCGTTCGGTCTTCGGACCGGTTGACGGGGGAGCCGGGCAGCGGCGGTTCAGGGGGCCGCCGCTGCCCGGCCGGAACCCCCCGGACCTGCGGGAACCCGTGCCAGGACGTACGGTGAAGGGTCATCAGCACCCCATCGAACGGAGGCACCCGGGTGGCAGCGAAGGCCCAGCGCGGGCGGAACGCGGCGGACCGGCGGAGCGGTCCGGGCGAGCGCCTGGCGAAGAAGCCCTACGAGCAGGAACTGCTGCGGCTCCAGCAGGAGCTGGTGAAGCTCCAGGAATGGGTGCGCGCCGAGGGCGCCCGGCTGGTGGTGGTCTTCGAGGGGCGCGACGCGGCCGGCAAGGGCGGCGCGATCAAGCGGGTGACGGAGTTTCTGAACCCGCGCATCGCCCGGGTCGCCGCCCTGCCCGCGCCCACCGAGCGGCAGCGCACCCAGTGGTACTTCCAGCGCTACGTCGAGCACCTGCCCGCCGCCGGGGAGATCGTGCTGTTCGACCGCAGCTGGTACAACCGCGCCGGGGTGGAGAAGGTGATGGGCTTCTGCACCGAGGAGGAGTACTGGCAGTTCCTCCAGCAGTGCCCGACCTTCGAGCGGATGCTCACCGAGTCCGGTGTGCTGCTGCGCAAGTACTGGTTCTCGGTCAGCGACACCGAGCAGCAGCGGCGCTTCCAGGACCGGCTGGAGGACCCGATGAAGCGCTGGAAGCTCTCGCCGATGGACGTCGAGTCGATCACCCGCTGGGAGGACTACTCGCGGGCCAAGGACGAGATGTTCCTGCACACCGACACCCCCGAGTCGCCGTGGCACGTGGTGGAGAGCGACGACAAGCGGCGGGCCCGGATCAACATGATCGCCCACCTGCTCTCCACCGTCCCGTACCGCGAGGTGAAGCCGCCGACGATCGAGCTGCCGGAGCGCCCGGCCTCGCGCGGCTACCAGCGGCCGCCGCGGGACCTCCAGCGGTACGTCCCGGACCATGCGGCGGGCCTCGGCGCGTAGCGGCCCGCCCCGGGGCCGTGCCGGGGCCGTGCCGGGGCCGTGCCGGGCCTCCTCCGAACGGCCGTGCGGCGTTGCCGCCACCGCCGCCCGGCCGTCCGATGGAGGTGCTCGGGACGGCCCCGGCGCCCCGGGGCGCCCGGACGAGGTCAGGAGACCGCCCATGTTCGTTCGCACCGGCTACTTCACCGGCGATCCCGCGCTGATCGACCGGGCGCTCGACGGCCTCCGTGCCGAGGCGGTCGGCCTGCTCTCGGCGAGGCCCGGCTACGTCGGCTACGGGCTGTTCGCGAACCGGGGGCTCGGCGTCCTCACGATGGGCTCGTGGTGGGCGACCCGGCAGGACGAGCGGGACAGCGCCGAGCACCTGCGCCGGCGGCGCGACGAGCTGCTGGCCCCGTTCGCCGGGACGGCGGCCGTCGACGTCTGGGAGGCCGCCGAGGTGGCCCAGGCGGCGGCGGTCGCATCGGGGTCGTGGTTCCGGCTGGCGCGGTTCGACTTCGCGGGGGCGGACGCCGAGCGGATCGCCGCCCGCTTCCGGGAGGACGGCCTGCCGGCCCAGCGGCGGCTCGACGGCTGCCTCGGCGGCTCGATGCTGCTGAACGCCGAGGACGAGCGCGGCTCGGTGGGAATCCTGTTCGCCGACCGGGCCGCCCTGGACGCCTCCCGCGGCCCCGCCGCGGAGATCCGTGCCCGGGGCGTCTCGGCCGGCGGGCTGACCCTGCGCTCGCTGGAGGAGTTCGAGACGGTACTGCTGGACGTCCGGGAGTCGTAGGCCCCGTCTTCGAACCCCCGCCTGCCGGGCGGTGCGCCCCCGGCCTGGCGGCCGGGAGGTGCCCCCACCTCCGCCTTGCGATGCACGCACCCGGACGCCGCCCGGTCCGCCCTGCGGGCGGACGACGGGGGTTCGAAGCCGGACCCCGGGACCGCGGGGCTGTCGGCGGGCTCGCATAGGCTTCCGGTGTGGACGAACCGGACCTCTTCACCGCCGCCGCCGAGGAACGCCAGAGCAAGGAGCCCGGCCGGGCGCCGCTCGCCGTGCGGATGCGTCCGCGCACCCTCGACGAGGTGGCCGGCCAGCGGCAGCTGCTCAAGGACGGCTCGCCGCTGCGCCGGCTGGTCGCGGGCGCGCGCGGCCCGGCGGCGACCAGTTCGGTGATCCTCTGGGGCCCGCCCGGCACCGGCAAGACCACGCTCGCGCACGTCATCAGCCAGGCGGTGGAGGGCCGGTTCGTCGAGCTGTCCGCGATCACCGCCGGGGTCAAGGAGGTGCGCGCGGTCATCGACGGCGCCCGCCGCGCGGTCGGCATGACCGGCCGGGAGACGGTGCTCTTCCTCGACGAGATCCACCGCTTCTCCAAGGCCCAGCAGGACTCCCTGCTGCCCGCCGTGGAGAACCGCTGGGTCACCCTGATCGCCGCGACCACCGAGAACCCGTACTTCTCGGTGATCTCCCCGCTGCTGTCCCGCTCGCTGCTGCTCACCCTGGAGTCGCTGACCGACGACGACGTCCGGGCGCTGCTGCGCCGCGCGGTCGCCGACGAGCGAGGCCTGGAGGGCGCGGTCGAGCTGAGCGCCGAGGCCGAGGACCACCTGGTGCGGCTGGCCGGCGGCGACGCCCGCAAGGCGCTCACCACGCTGGAGGCGGCGGCCGGCGCGGCGCTGGAGAAGGGCGAGGCGAGCATCACGCTGGCCACCACCGAGACCGCCGTCAACCACGCGGCGGTCCGCTACGACCGGGACGGCGACCAGCACTACGACGTGGCCAGCGCGCTGATCAAGTCGATCCGGGGCAGCGACGTGGATGCCACGCTGCACTACCTGGCCCGGATGATCGAGGCGGGGGAGGACCCGCGGTTCATCGCCCGGCGGCTGATGATCTCGGCCAGCGAGGACGTCGGCCTGGCCGATCCGACGGCGCTGCAGACGGCGGTGTCGGCGGCCCAGGCGGTGGCGCTGATCGGCTTCCCGGAGGCGCGGATCATCCTCTCCCAGGCGGCCATCGCGCTCGCCCTGGCGCCCAAGTCCAACGCGGCCTACCTGGCGATCGACGCGGCGCTCGCGGACGTCCGGCAGGGGCTGGCCGGGCCGGTGCCGCCGGCCCTGCGGGACGCGCACTACGGCGGCGCGGGCAAGCTGGGGCACGGCAAGGGGTACCGCTACCCGCACGACCTGCCGGAGGGCATCGCGGCCCAGCAGTACGCGCCGGACACGGTGCACGGCAAGGTGTACTACCAGCCGACCCGCCACGGCGGCGAGGCCCGCTACGCGGACGCGGTGGAGTGGACCAGGGCGCGCCTGCGGGGGGAGCCGAAGCGGGAGCCGAAGGGCGGCGGGAAGCCCGGGTCAAAGGCCGAGTGATCGGCCGGTATACTCGTGCGGAGTGCCGTGTCCCGGGACGGCGGCAGGGGAGACCCTGACCGACCGGCCACACCAGCGGGAGAACGGTGACGGTCCCCTTACGGGGACCCAGGAGCGTCGTGCACCGTCTCGGTGTCGCGGGTGACCCGGTTTCCGGTTCGATCCGTGTGACAAGCACATCTCGTGCCCGGCTCCGGAGAGCGGCTGATCGCACTGCCCCCGGGCGGTGGGGTTTTCTCCGGGCCGCGACATGCGACCTCCGTCAACACCTGGTGAAGCCGTATTCGTAAGCAAGGAAGGTTTGGTTCATGGCGAACCAGAAGCGTCCCAAGGTCAAGATCGCGCGTGCGCTCGGCGTGCCGCTGACCCCGAAGTCCGTCAAGTACTTCGAGGCCCGCCCGTACCCGCCCGGCCAGCACGGCCGTGGTCGCAAGCAGAACTCGGACTACAAGGTCCGTCTGGTCGAGAAGCAGCGTCTGCGCGCTCAGTACGACCTGAGCGAGAAGCAGATGGCGCGCGCGTTCGACCGCGCGAAGAAGGCCGAGGGCAAGACCGGTGAGGCGCTCGTCGCCGAGCTGGAGACCCGCCTCGACGCCCTGGTCCTGCGTTCGGGCATCGCCCGCACCATCTACCAGGCCCGTCAGATGGTCGTCCACGGCCACATCGAGGTCAACGGCGGCAAGGTCAACAAGCCGTCGTACCAGATGAAGCCGGGCTTCGTGGTCACCGTCCGCGAGCGCAGCAAGGAGAAGGTCCCGTTCCAGGTCGCCCGTGAGGGTGGCAACGCGGGCGAGGGCCAGACCCCGAAGTACCTCGAGGTCAACCTGAAGGCCCTGGCCTTCCGCCTGGACCGCGCGCCGCAGCGCAAGGAGGTCCCGGTGATCTGCGACGAGCAGCTCGTCGTCGAGTACTACTCGCGCTGACCCGCGAGCGGTATCACCTGCGGTACCCAGCGAGCCCCCGTCGCCCTCGTGGCGACGGGGGCTCGCCCCTTTTCCCGGCTCCGGTGGAGCGGGGTCAGTACGACTCGCCGGTCATGGCGGAGGCGAGCCGCAGGTGCGGGCGGGCCTCCTCGGCGCGGCCCTGGCGCTCCAGGGTGCGGCCGAGCATCAGGCGGGCGTAGTCCTCGGTCGGGTCGGCCTCCAGGACCCGGCGCAGCTCGGCCTCGGCCTTGCGCAGCTGGGCGGAGTGGAAGTAGCTGCGGGCCAGCAGCAGCCGGACCGACAGGTTGGCCGGCTCCTCGGCGAGCACGCCTTCGAGCATCCGGGCGGCGTCGGTGTACGCCTTGGACTCGAAGTAGAAGTTCGCCATGCGGTACTCGTCGGCGATGTTGGCCACGGTGGGCTCCTTCCGTACGGTGGTTCCGCCCGCTCCAGCAATGGACAAGATTCAACTATTCCCGGCCCCGCCCGGCGCCCCTCAGCGCCCCACGGGGGAGGGCCGGGGCGCCGGCGGCAGCGGTCCGGGTCCGGGCCTGCGGCCCGGACCGTCCGGGCGGCCGTCGCCGCCCAGCGCCCGGTGCACGGCGGCGTCCAGGCCGAGCCGGGTGCCGGTGGCGAAGAAGTCGGTGAACTCCTGCTCGGTCAGCCCGGCGACGGCGCGCTCCTCGCAGGCCCGGTGCGGGCCGTTGAAGGTGCGGGAGCCGAAGAACGGCTTGCCGACCGCGCGCCAGATCCGGTGCGCGGCGCCCTGCAGCACCCGGGCCTCGCGCAGGTCGCCCGGCTGCCCGGGGCCGGCCGGCTCGGTCTCCAGCAGCGCCAGCAGGTCGATCGCCAGCACGATCCCCAGTAGGTCGTTGAAGAGGTGGTTGAGCCGCACGCTCTCCCGGGCCAGCGTCCGGGCCGGGCGGATCTCGCCGTTCAGCCAGTGCGAGTACGCCAGCGCGTAGAGCCCGTACGCGTACGCCCACTGCTCGCCGTGCTCCTCGCACAGCTCGCGGACCTGGCCGAGCCAGAGCCCGCCGCTCTCCCGGTCGCCCTGGAAGAGGTGGGCGAGGGCGAGTTCGAACATCGCCATCAGCACGTTGCTGTTGAGCTCGCCGACGGCGCGGTAGTGCCAGAGCGCCTCCTCGAACAGTTCGGTGGCGCGGGCCGGCTCGTCGTCGATCAGCGCGGCGCAGCCCTGCCGGTGCACGGCGTAGGCCAGCGCCCGGTCGTCGCCGGTGGTGAGCGCCTGGTGGCGGCACTCCTCCAGGGCGGGCCGGGCGGCCGCCAGGTCGCCCTGGAGGGTGGCGGTGTAGCCGGTCACCCAGAGGGCCTTGGCGCGGGCCTCGGTGGGTTCGGCGTCGAGTGCCAGCGCCCGCTCCAGCCAGTACCGGCCCTCGCCGAGGTGGCCGCAGCCGACCCAGTAGAACCAGAGGGTGCCGGCCATCAGCAGGGCGATCTGCTCCTCGCCGGGCTCGGCCAGGCTGAACTCCAGGGCGGCCCGCAGGTCGGCGTGCGCCAGCGCGGTGCGTTCGGCGGTCTCCGCCTGGCGGGGGCCGAACCATTCGACCTCGCCCCAGGTGGCCACGCCCAGGTACCAGTCCCGGTGCCGGCGCAGCAGCCGGGGCTCCTCGCCGCCCGCCCGCAGCCACTGCAGCCCGTACTCGCGGACGGTGTCCAGCAGCCGGAACCGCACGCCGTGGGGGGACTCTCCGTCGGCCTGGCGGCCGGGAGGTGCCCCCACGCGCAGGACGACGGACTTGGCGACGAGTTCGGTGAGGTGGTCGAGCAGTTCGTCCGGGTCGACGCCCTCGCCGGTGCAGACGTACTCGGCCGCGTCCAGGTCGAAGTCGCCGGCGAAGACGGCGAGGCGGGCCCAGAGTAAACGTTCCTGCATTGTGCAGAGCTCATGGCTCCAGCCGATGGCCGTGCGCAGCGTCCGGTGGCGCGGCAGGGCCGCCGGGTCGCCGCCGGTCAGCAGCCGGAACCGGTCGTCCAGCCGGGCGCCGATCTGTTCCACCGACAGCGCCCGCAGCCGCCCGGCGGCCAGCTCCACGGCCAGCGGGATGCCGTCCAGCCGGCGGCACAGCCGGGCGATCGCCCCGGCGTTCGCGGCGGTGACCTCGAAGGACGGCAGCACCGCCCGGGCCCGGTCGGCGAACAGCCGCACCGCGTCCGGCAGGACGGCCGTCGGGCCGTCGGGTTCCACGGGCCCGGCCGACAGCGGGGCCAGGGTCAGCAGGTGCTCGCCGGCCGTGCGCAGCGCCACCCGGCTGGTGGCCAGCACCCGCAGCCCCGGCACGGCCCGCAGCAGCGCCACGGCCAGCTCGGCGCAGGCCTCCGCCAGGTGCTCGCAGCCGTCCAGCACCAGCAGCAGCCGGCGCCCGGCCAGCTGCTCGGCCAGCACCTCGAGCGGGGCCCGCGCGGTGCCGTCGGTCAGCCGCAGCGCCTCCAGCACGGCGTGCCCGAGCAGCCGCCCGTCCCGCACCGGCGCCAGCTCGACCAGCCAGCCGCCGTCCGGGAACGCCCCCGCGGCCCGGGCCGCCGCCCGCAGCGCCAGCCGGCTCTTGCCGACGCCGCCGGGGCCGGTGACCGTCACCAGCCGGTGCCCGGCCAGCAGCAGGGCCAGTTCGGTCAGCTCCCGCCGCCGGCCGACGAAGCTGGTGACCTCCGCCGGGAGCCGCCCCGGCACCGGCCGGTCCGGCCGTGGTGTCGATTCCCCGTCCAAACCCTGCTCCCCGCTTCGAGGCCCGGGCCAGGCCGGCCCGGGCGTCCGTCCGTCTGGGCCGCGTGGGTGGCGGCCTGCCTGGCAGAACGAGGTGACCGGCGGGTAGGTTACGCGCGCGCATCGCACACCCGGTCGGATCGCCGCGCGCCCCGCGCGGGAAACCCGGTCCGGAAAGTCCGTGCGGTCGCGATAGGGTTCCCTAGGGCGTGTATGCCCTGAGGGAACGCAAGGCGAGGGAGCGCGCAAAGGTGTCCGTGGGAGAGCTGGCCGGCCTGCTCGTCGCCGTGTTCTGGGCGGTCCTGGTCACCCTGCTCGCCGTCGTGCTGGTCCGGCTGTCGCGGGTGCTCAAGGAGGCCACCGTCCTGGTCTCCGCCGTCACCGAGCAGGCCGTCCCGCTGCTGACTGACGCCGGCGCCGCCGTGCGCAGCGCCAACGAGCAGCTGGAGCGGGTGGACGAGATCACCGCCAATGTGCAGGACGCGGCGGCCAACGCCAACGCGCTCTCCTCCACCGTCGCGGCCACCCTGGGCGGCCCGCTGGTCAAGGTCGCGGCGTTCAGCTACGGCGTGCGCAAGGCCGTCGCCAAGCAGCAGGGCGGCGTGTCGCTGCCGGCCCAGCCCGCCGAGCGCGAGGAGCTGGCCCGGTTGATCCGGGCCGAGGTGCGGGCCGCGACCGCGCCCAGGAGCGGTCTGCTCTCCCGGGTCCGGCGCGCGGTGAGGGGCTGACGGCATGGTGCGACGCATCTTCTGGATGGCGGTCGGCGCCGGAGCCACCGTCTGGGCCATGAACAAGGCCAACGAGGCCGTGCACCGGCTCACCCCGGACAGCCTCTCCGGCACCGCCGCCCGCGGCGCCCTCCACCTGGGCGACCTGGCCAAGCAGTTCGCCCAGGACGTGCGGGCCGGGATGGACGAGCGCGAGGGGCAGCTGCGCGAGGACCTCGGACTGGACGGCACCGCCGTCGTCGAGCCGCGCCGCCGCGGGGTCCTGCGCGGCGAGCCCCAGTACCGAGCTATCTCGGCGGCGCCCGGGAGCCCGGCCGCCGCCCTGCCTCCGTCCAGCAGCGCCCGCGCGTCGTCGCCCGACGACGCCCGCACCACCCCCCAAGCCATCGAGAAAACGCCCCGGCGCGCGCTTCCGCCGCGGGGCGGCACCAACCGGAAGGACCACTAATGGAGTCGGCAGAGATCCGCCGCCGCTGGCTGCGCTTCTTCGAGGAGCGCGGCCACACCGTCGTTCCGTCGGCGTCCCTGGTCGCCGACGACCCCACCCTGCTGCTCGTCAACGCCGGCATGGTCCCGTTCAAGCCGTACTTCCTGGGCGAGGTCAAGCCGCAGTTCTCGCGCGCCACCAGCGTCCAGAAGTGCGTGCGCACCCTGGACATCGAGGAGGTCGGGAAGACCACCCGGCACGGCTCCTTCTTCCAGATGTGCGGCAACTTCTCCTTCGGTGACTACTTCAAGGAAGGAGCCATCAAGTTCGCGTGGGAGCTGCTCACCACGCCCGTCGCGGACGGTGGCTACGGCCTGGAGAAGGAGAAGCTCTGGATCACCGTCTACCAGGACGACGACGAGGCCGAGCAGATCTGGCGCGAGGTCATCGGCGTGCCCGCCGAGCGGATCCAGCGCCTCGGCATGAAGGACAACTTCTGGTCGATGGGCGTCCCCGGCCCGTGCGGCCCGTGCTCGGAGATCAACTACGACCGCGGCCCCGCGTACGGCGAGGAGGGCGGCCCGGCCGTCAACGGCGAGCGCTACCTGGAGATCTGGAACCTGGTCTTCATGCAGTACGAGCGCGGCCACGGCGACGGCAAGGACGGTTTCGAGATCCTCGGCGACCTGCCGAGCAAGAACATCGACACCGGCCTCGGCCTGGAGCGCCTGGCCGCCATCCTCCAGGGCGTCGACAACCTCTTCGAGATCGACACCAGCCGGATGATCCTGGACCGGGCCGCAGAGCTGACCGGTCACACCTACGGCGCCGACCACAAGGCCGACGTCTCGCTGCGCGTGGTCACCGACCACATCCGCACCGCGCTGATGCTGATCGGCGACGGCGTCACCCCCGGCAACGAGGGCCGCGGCTACGTGCTGCGCCGCATCCTGCGCCGCGCCATCCGCAACATGCGCCTGCTGGGCGCCACCGGGGTGGTCGCCAAGGACCTCACCGACATCGCGATCAAGGCGATGGCCCCGCAGTACCCGGAGCTGGAGACCGACCGCAAGCGCATCGAGACGGTCGTCGTCGGCGAGGAGGCGGCCTTCCTGCAGACCCTGAAGGCCGGCACCAACCTGCTGGACGCCGCGGTCACCGAGACCAAGCAGGCCGGCGGCGCGGTGCTCTCCGGCGACCAGGCCTTCAAGCTGCACGACACCTACGGCTTCCCGATCGACCTGACCCTGGAGATGGCCGAGGAGCAGGGCCTCCAGGTCGACGAGGCCGGCTTCCGCCGCCTGATGCAGGAGCAGCGGGACCGCGCCAAGGCGGACGCCAAGGCCAAGAAGATGGGCCACGCCGATGTCGCCGCGTACCGCGAGGTCGCCGACAAGTCGGGCGCCAGCGTCTTCACCGGCTACACCCTCACCGAGGGCGAGGCCACCGTGGTCGGCCTGCTGGTGAACGGCGTCCCGGCGCCGGCCGCCACCGAGGGCGACGAGGTCGAGCTGATCCTCGACCGCACCCCGTTCTACGCCGAGGGCGGCGGCCAGCTCGCCGACCACGGCCGGATCCGGCTGGACTCCGGCGCGGTGGTCGAGATCCGCGACGTGCAGCAGCCCGTCCCGGGCGTGATCGTGCACTCCGGCGGCGTGCTGTTCGGCGAGGTCGTGCTCGGCTCCTCCGCGTACGCCACCATCGACGTGGAGCGCCGCCGGGCGATCGCCCGCGCCCACTCGGCCACCCACCTGACCCACCAGGCGCTGCGCGACGCGCTCGGCCCGACGGCCGCCCAGGCCGGTTCGGAGAACGCCCCGGGCCGCTTCCGCTTCGACTTCGGCTCGCCCGCCGCCGTGCCCGGCAGCGTGCTGACCGACGTCGAGCAGAAGATCAACGACGTGCTGACCCGTGAGCTGGAGGTCACCGCCGAGGTCATGACGATGGACCAGGCCCGCAAGGCCGGCGCCATCGCGATGTTCGGCGAGAAGTACGGCGACGAGGTCCGGGTCGTGACCATCGGCGACTTCTCCAAGGAGCTGTGCGGTGGCACGCACGTCGGCAACACCGCCCAGCTGGGCCTGGTGAAGCTGCTCGGCGAGTCCTCGATCGGCTCCGGCGTGCGCCGCGTGGAGGCCCTGGTCGGCGCCGACGCGTACCGCTTCCTGGCCCGTGAGCACACCGTGGTCGCCCAGCTGACCGAGCTGGTCAAGGGCCGCCCGGAGGAGCTGCCGGAGAAGATCTCCGGCATGCTCGCCAAGCTCAAGGACGCCGAGAAGGAGATCGAGCGCTTCCGCGCCGAGAAGGTGCTCGCGGCCGCCGCGGGCCTGGCCGACTCGGCCGAGGACGTGCACGGCATCGCCGTGGTGGCCGCCCGGGTCGCCGACGGCACCGGCGCCGACGAGCTGCGCAAGCTGGTCCTGGACGTGCGCGGGCGCCTCGGCTCCCGCCCGGCCGTGGTCGCCACCTTCACCGTGGCGGGCGACCGCCCGCTGACCGTGATCGCCACCAACGAGGACGCCCGCGGCCGCGGCATCAAGGCCGGCGAGCTGGTCCGCACCGCCGCCAAGACCCTCGGCGGCGGCGGTGGCGGCAAGGACGACGTCGCCCAGGGCGGCGGCACCAACCCGGCCGCGATCGACGCGGCCGTCGCCGCGGTGCGCGGCCTGGTCGCGGAGCGCGCCTCCTGATGGGGCCCGGGTTCTGATGGAGTTCGAGGAGAAGCCCTTCCGGCGCGGGCGGCGGATCGCCGTCGACGTCGGGGACGCCCGGATCGGGGTCGCGTCCTGTGACCCCGACGGGGTGCTCGCCACCCCGGTGGAGACCGTTCCGGCCGGTGTGAAGTCGCAGGCCCGGATCGCCGCGATCGTCGAGGAGTACGGCGCGATCGAGGTGATCGTCGGGCTGCCGCGCTCGCTCAGCGGCAAGGAGGGCCCGGCGGCGGAGAAGGTCCGCGGCTACGCGGCCCGGCTGGCGAACCGGCTCTGGCCGGTGCCGGTGCGGCTGGTCGACGAGCGGATGTCGACGGTCACCGCGACCCACGGGCTGCGCGCCTCGGGGGTCAAGGCCAAGAAGGGCCGCTCGGTGGTCGACCAGGCCGCCGCGGTGGTGATCCTGCAGACCGCGCTTGAGTCCGAACGGGTGAGCGGACGCCCGCCGGGTGAGAGCGTCGAGGCGGCGGGCTGACCGGCCTGTTCTAACGTCCCGAGGAGGGGCCCGTGCGGACGCGTCCGCACGGGCCCCTCCGCCGTTGCCGTCGTGCCGCGCCGCCCGCCGCGCGGACCGCCGAGGGGACGCCCGCCGTGACCGATCTGGACCTCACACCCGGTCTGAGCCCGGGCCACCTCGGTGCGCCGGTCACCGAACCGGAGGGCCGTCCGCCGGGCGCGCCCGCCCCGCGCCCCGATGCGCCCGATCCACACCGACGGCGTACCGGACTGGCCTGCCTGCTGACCGCGCTGTCGCTGATCGCGGTGTTCGGCGGGATCGGGCTGGCCGGGTTCACCTGGATCCAGGGGCAGCGCAAGCCGCCGGCCGCCGCCGACTACCCGGGCGGCGGGTCCGGCTCGGTGCAGGTGTCGGTGCCGGAGGGCGCCGGCCTCAGCCAGATCGCCTCGGCGCTGGTGCGCAACGGCGTGGTGGCCAGCTCGCTCGCCTTCACCAGGGCCGCCAGGGGCAGCGCGGCGGCGGCCGGGCGGATCCAGCCCGGCACCTACACCATGCGGCTGAAGATGTCGGCGGCCGCGGCGCTCGCCGTGCTGATCGACCCGGCCAACGCCAACGGCCTGACCATCCCCGAGGGGTGGCGCGGCAGCCAGATCTACGCGGCGATCGACAAGAAGCTCCAGCTCCCGGCGGGCACCACGGAGCAGACGGCCAAGGAGCAGATCGCCGAGCTGGGCCTGCCGGAGAACGTCGGCGGCAACCTGGAGGGCTATCTGTTCCCCGCGACCTACGCGGTCACCGACGACACCACCGCCGTCGACCTGCTGAAGCAGATGGTCGAGCGGGCCGGGAAGGAGTTCCTCCGGGACGACGCGGAGGTCGTCGCGACCAACTTCGGGCAGACCCTGTACGGGCTGGTGACCATCGCCAGCATGGTGCAGGCCGAGGCCGACAACGTCGAGGACATGGGCAAGGTCGCGCGGGTGATCTACAACCGGCTGGCCAGGAACATGCCGCTGCAACTGGACTCCACCATCAACTACGCGATGGGGCGTTCCACGCTGAACACCAGCGTCACCGACACCCGGCTCGACTCCCCGTACAACACCTACAAGCACGCGGGGCTGCCGCCGACGCCGATCTCCAACCCGGGGCGGCAGGCGATCATGGCGGCGGTGGACCCGGCGCCCGGGGACTGGCTCTACTTCGTGACCGTGAAACCGGGGGACACCCGGTTCACCGACAGCTTCGAGGTGCAGCAGAAGAACGTCGCGGAGTTCAACGCCAACCGGGCGGCGGCGAGCGCCTCGGCGTCGGCGAGCGCCGCGGCCTCCGCCTCCGCGTCCCCGTCCGCGTCCGCTCCGGACCCGGCCTCACCGGGGGCGCCGTAGGGTGCCCTCGGGGCTCGGGCGGGCGGTCCGGCCTGGTGGCCGACTGCGGTACGGTAGCGTCTCCGTCCAGGTGTTGCGCTAGCACGCCGGTTCGACAAGCAGCCGGGACGCCGTCCCGGGCGACCGGGCCGATCCTCCGGTTGTCTCCGTCGGTATAAGGGGATCAATGACCGATCTGGGTCGGGGCTACGGCCCCCAGGGCTCCGAGCCGTGGAATCCGGGAGACCCCGGCTACGGCGGTCAGCAGCCGGTCCCCGGCCAGCAGGACGGCCAGTGGCAGCAGCACCCCCAGCAGCAGTACGGCGGTCAGCAGGGCTACCCCCAGCAGCAGATGCCCCAGCAGAGCATGGACCAGCAGGGCATGGACCAGGGCATGGGGGGCCGGCAGGGTTTCCCGCAGGGCGGTCAGGGTCAGCAGCAGTACGGCGGTCAGCAGCAGGGCTACCCGCAGCAGCAGATGCCCCAGCAGGGGTACCCCCAGCAGCAGGGTTTTCCGCAGCAGGGCATGGGTGGCCAGCAGCAGGACATGGGCGGGCAGGGTTACCCCCAGCAGGGCATGGGGGGCCGGCAGGGTTTCCCGCAGGGCGGTCAGGGTCAGCAGCAGTACGGCGGTCAGCAGCAGGGCTACCCGCAGCAGCAGATGCCCCAGCAGGGCGTTCCGCCGCAGGGTCCGCCGCAGGGCGTCCCGCCGCGGCAGGAGCGGCCGGCCGCCGAGCAGCCCTCCGGCCCCGGGCCGGACGGCATCGACTGGGAGGCGGAGGCCGCCGCGCTGGAGGCCGGCGCCGGCCGGGCCGCGGGCACCGACGGCGGTGAGCACGCCGAGGACGAGTGGGACGGCCACGAAGGCGAGTACGCCGAGGACGAGTACCACGGGGACGGCGCGCGCGACGACGGGCAGGGCGGCTTCCTCGGCGAGGAGGACGACTCCCGCGAGGCCAAGAAGAAGCGCAAGGAGAAGGGCAAGAAGTCGGGCCGGCGCAACGGCGGCGCTTGCCTGGTGGTCGCCCTGGTGCTGCTCGGCGCCATGGGCGGCGCCGGCTACTGGGGCTACGGCTTCTACAAGGACCACTTCGGCCCCCCGCCGGACTTCCCCGGCCCGGGCTCCGGCTCGGTCAAGGTGGAGATCAAGCAGGGCGCGGCGGGCACCCAGATGGGCCTGGCGCTGAAGCAGGCCGGCGTGGTCAAGAGCGTCGACGCCTTCACCAACGCCTGCGACAAGAACGTCAAGTGCACCACCATCCAGCCGGGCACCTACAGCATGCCGACGGAGATGTCCGCCGTGGGCGCGGTGGAGTTCCTGGTGGAGGCCAACGGCGGCGAGAAGCTGATCATCCGGGAGGGCCTGACCTCCGCCGCCACCTACGTCAAGATCGACGAGCGGCTGGGCCTGCCCAAGGGCACCACCGCCAACGTCGCCAAGGAGCAGGTCAACAACCTCGGCCTGCCCGCGTACGCCAACGGCAACATCGAGGGCTTCCTCTGGCCGACCCGCTACTCGATCACCGAGGGCATGAAGCCCGAGGACCTGCTCAAGCAGATGGTCAAGAACGCGACGGAGCGCTACGCGGCCCTGGACGCGGAGGCGGCGAGAATCGGCCTCAAGTCCGGCTACGAGGTGGTCATCGAGGCGAGCATCCTCCAGGCCGAGGGCAACAACAAGGAGGACTTCGCCAAGATGGCGAAGACCATCCAGAACCGGCTGGCCGACAAGGGCAAGGTCAACGGCAAGCTGGGCATGGACACCACGCTGCAGTACGCGCTGGGGACCAAGGACCTGAACCGGGCGCAGATCAACGACGGGTCCAACCCGTACAACACCTACATCAACGCGGGCCTGCCGCCGGGACCGATCTCCAACCCGGGCGACGACGCGCTCAAGGCGACGCTCAACCCGGCGGACGGCAAGTGGCTGTACTTCATCGCGATGTCGCCGACCCAGACCCTGTTCGCGGAGACGGACACGGAGCACGCCGCCAACGTCAAGGCGTACTGCACCGCGGCCGGCCAGAAGTTCGACCCGGTCGCCGTGCACTGCACCACCAAGTGACGACCGCCCCCACCGGGGCGTGTTGGGAGAGAACACCAGCGTGACCAGCAAGCACCGGGCCGCCGTCCTCGGCTCGCCGATCGCCCATTCGCTGTCGCCCGCCCTGCACCGGGCCGCCTTCGCGGCGCTCGGTCTGGACGGCTGGCGCTACGACCGCTTCGAGGTGGACGAGGCCGCGCTGCCCGGCTTCGTCGCCGGCCTGGACGAGGCCGAGTGGGCGGGCTGCTCGCTCACCATGCCGCTCAAGCGGGCGGTCATCCCGCTGCTCGACGAGGTGAGCGCGACCGCCCGGTCCGTCGAGGCGGTCAACACCCTGGTGTTCACCGCCGACGGGCGCCGGGTCGGGCACAACACCGACGTGCCGGGCCTGGTCAACGCGCTGCGCGAGCGGGGCGTCACCGAGGTGCCGGCCGCCGCGGTGCTCGGCGCCGGGGCGACCGCCTCCTCGGCGCTGGCCGCGCTGGCCCGGCTCGGGGCCCGCGAGGTCACCGTCTACGTCCGCAGCCCCGAGCGGGCCCGGGAGATGGCGGAGCTCGGGGAGCGGCTGGGCGTGTCCGTGCGCACCGCCGACTGGGCGCGCGGCGCCGAGGCGCTGAGCCACCCGCTCACCGTGGCCACCACCCCGGCCGGGGCGACCGACGGCTTCGCCGACGGACTCACCGCCGAGCCGGGCGCGCTCTTCGACGTGCTGTACCACCCGTGGCCGACCAAGCTGGCCGGGGCCTGCGCCGAGCGCGGGGCCACCGTGCTGGGCGGGCTCGACCTGCTGGTGCACCAGGCGGTGTTGCAGAGCGAGCTGTTCACCGGGCGCGCTCCCGGCCCGCTCGCGGCGATCCGCGCCGCCGGCGAGGGCGCGCTGGCGGCGGCGGGCTAGGGCGTGTCTTGCGGATCTTTGCCGGGTCCGCGGCGCCGGGGCACGCACCTCGCCGCGTTGTCGTCGGTCGCCAATGCTCCGCAGTGGCTCCCTCCTCCGCCTTGCGATGCACGCACCCCAACGCCGCGGCCTGATCCGACAAGATCCACAAGACGCGCCCTAGGGCGCTCCGGGAGCGTCCCGGAAGCCCTCCGGGAGTGCCCGGGCGCCGTGCCGGCCGGACACGACCGTCCGCCGGTCGGCCGAATGCTGTCCGGTGATCGGACTCCGCGGCCGATCGACCGGTCCGGCATGAAAGGATTCGGGGAGAAGGCACGTCCGGACGGGCGGCGGCAGCGCTGCACCGGTCCGCTGATGAAGGAGCTCCGTTGGGTACGTTGCGCTGGCTGACGGCGGGGGAGTCGCACGGCCCCGCACTCGTCGCGACGCTGGAGGGCCTGCCCGCCGGTGTACCGGTCACCACCGCCGTGGTGGCCGACGCGCTGGCGCGTCGCCGGCTCGGCTATGGTCGCGGCGCACGGATGAAGTTCGAGCAGGACGAGGTCACCTTCCTCGGCGGCGTCCGGCACGGCCTCAGCATGGGCAGCCCGGTCGCCGTCATGGTCGGCAACACCGAGTGGCCGAAGTGGGAGCAGGTCATGTCGGCCGACCCGGTCGACCCCGAGGTGCTCGCCGGTCTCGCCCGCAACGAGGCGCTGACCCGCCCGCGCCCCGGCCATGCCGACCTGGCCGGCATGCAGAAGTACTCGATCGAGGAGGCCCGCCCGATCCTGGAGCGCGCCAGCGCCCGGGAGACCGCCGCCCGCGTCGCGCTCGGCGCCGTCGCCCGCTCCTACCTCAAGGAGACCTGCGGCATCGAGATCGTCAGCCACGTGGTCGAGCTGGCCGCCGCCAAGGCCCCGGCCGGCGTGCTGCCGCTGCCCTCCGACGAGGCGAAGCTGGACGCCGACCCGGTGCGCTGCCTGGACGCCGACGCCTCGAAGGCGATGGTCGCCGAGATCGACCAGGCCCACAAGGACGGCGACACCCTCGGCGGCGTCGTCGAGGTGCTCGCCTACGGCGTCCCGGTCGGCCTCGGCTCGCACGTCCACTGGGACCGCCGGCTGGACGCCCGCCTCGCCGCCGCGCTGATGGGCATCCAGGCGATCAAGGGCGTCGAGGTCGGCGACGGCTTCGAGCTGGCCCGTGTCCCCGGCTCGCAGGCGCACGACGAGATCGTGCCCACCCCCGAGGGCGCCAAGCGCGCCTCCGGCCGCTCCGGCGGCACCGAGGGCGGCCTGTCCACCGGCGAGCTGCTGCGGGTGCGCGCCGCGATGAAGCCGATCGCGACCGTCCCGCGCGCGCTGCGCACCCTGGACGTGCGCACCGGCGAGCCGGCCAAGGCCCACCACCAGCGCTCCGACGTCTGCGCGGTGCCGGCGGCCGGCATCGTCGCCGAGGCGATGGTCGCCCTGGTGCTGGCCGACGCGGTCAACGAGAAGTTCGGCGGCGACCACGTGTCGGAGACCCGGCGCAACGTGCGGAACTACCTCGACCACCTGATCGTCCGATGACGACTCCGGTCGTCGTGCTGGTCGGCCCGCCCGGCAGTGGCAAGTCCACCGTCGGGCGGGTCCTCGCCGAGCGCCTCGGCGTCGGCTTCCGCGACACCGACGCGGACATCGAGGAGCAGGCCGGCAAGCCGATCCCGGACATCTTCGTCGACGAGGGCGAGCCGCACTTCCGGGCCCTGGAGGCGGCCGCCGTGCGCGCCGCCGCCGGGACCCACGGCGGTGTGCTGGCGCTCGGCGGCGGCGCGGTGATGGCCGAGCCCACCCGTGAGCTGCTGCGCGGCCTGCCGGTGGTGTTCCTGGAGGTGCCGCTCGCCGACGCGGTCAAGCGGGTCGGCCTGGACGCCCCCCGCCCGCTGCTCGCGGTCAATCCGCGGGCCCGCTGGCGCGAGCTGATGGAGGCCCGCCGCCCCCTCTACCTGGAGGTGGCCACCGCCGCCGTCGACACCGCCGGCCGCACCCCCGAGCAGGTCGCGGACGCCGTACTGGAAGCACTGGAGCTGAAGACCCCCCATGACTGACATCGTCAGGATTCACGTCGGCGGCAGCGCCGGCCACGACCCGTACGACGTGCTGATCGGGCACCGGCTGCTCGGCGAGCTGGCGCCGCTGATCGGGACCAGGGCCCGGCGGGTGGCGATCATCCACCCGGAGGCGCTGTCGGCCACCGCCGACGCGATCCGCGAGGACCTGGCCGGCGAGGGCTACGAGGCGATCGCCCTCCAGGTGCCCAACGCCGAGGAGGCGAAGAGCGCCGAGGTCGCCGCGTACTGCTGGTCGGTGCTCGGGCAGACCGGGTTCACCCGCACCGACGTGGTCGTCGGCCTCGGCGGCGGGGCCACCACCGACCTGGCCGGCTTCGTCGCCGCCACCTGGCTGCGCGGGGTCCGCTGGATCTCCATGCCCACCACGCTGCTCGGCATGGTCGACGCGGCGGTCGGCGGCAAGACCGGCATCAACATCGCCGAGGGCAAGAACATGGTCGGCGCCTTCCACCCGCCGGTGGGCGTGCTGGCCGACCTCGCGACCCTGGAGACCGTGCCCCGGCACGACTACGTCTCCGGCCTCGCCGAGGTCATCAAGTGCGGTTTCATCGCCGACCCGGCGATCCTGGACCTGGTCGAGGCCGACCCGGAGGGCGCCAAGACCCCGGCCGGGCCGCACACCGTCGAGCTGATCCGGCGGGCCATCCAGGTCAAGGCCGACGTCGTCTCCGGAGACCTCAAGGAATCCGGGCGGCGAGAGATCCTCAACTACGGCCACACCCTCGGCCACGCCATCGAGCGCAACGAGCGCTACAAGTGGCGGCACGGCGCGGCGATCTCGATCGGCATGGTGTTCGCCGCCGAACTCGGCCGCCTCGCCGGGCGGTTGGACGACGCGACCGCCGACCGCCACCGCACCGTGCTGGCCTCGGTCGGCCTGCCGCTCAGCTACCGCGCGGACGCCTGGCCCAAGCTGCTGGACGCCATGAAGATCGACAAGAAGTCGCGCGGCGACCTCATCCGCTTCATCGTCCTGGACGGCCTCGGCAAGACCTCCGTGCTGGAGGGCCCCGACCCGTCCCTGCTGGTGGCCGCCTACGCGGAGGTGTCCTCGTGACCCGGGTGATGGTGCTCAACGGCCCCAACCTGGGCCGCCTCGGCAGCCGCGAGCCCGACGTCTACGGCTCCACCTCGTACGCCGGGCTGGTCGAGCGCTGCACCGCGCTGGGCAAGGAGCTGGGCTTCGAGGTCGAGGTGCACGAGACCAACTCCGAGCAGACAATGGTGGAGTGGCTGCACGAGGCCGCCGACGGCAGGGTGCCGGTGGTGATCAACCCGGGCGCGTTCACCCACTACTCGTACGCGATGCGGGACGCCGCCTCGCAGCGCACCGCGCCGCTGATCGAGGTGCACATCTCCAACCCGTACGCCCGGGAGACCTTCCGGCACACCTCGGTGATCTCCGCGGTGGCCTCCGGAACGATCGCCGGGTTCGGGATCGGCTCGTACGAGCTGGCACTGCGCGCGCTGGCCGACCGGCTCGCCGCGGGCTGACGGCTCGTCGGCGCCCGGGCGGCGCCGGGGCGGTGGCCGGTGGGCGGTGACCAGCGAGGGTGCGGCGGCGGACTGTGTCCACCGCCGCACCGGCGTGTAGTGTCCCGCTGAAGGAAGTCGGGAGGTGGCCGTGACGCAGTACACCGGGGGAGGGCCCGTTCCCCCGCGTCCCGTCGCTCCGCCGGTACCGGCGTACCCGGCGTCCGCGCCGGCTCCTGCCGCGCCCGCCGGTCCTGTTGCGCCTGCTGCCGCCGTGCCCGCTCCGGGCGCGTCGTCCGGGCCGCCGACCGTGCCGGTGCCGGCCGTCCCGCCGGGCCCGCCCGCCGCTCCCGCTCCGGCTCCCGCAGCCCCCGCGCCCGCCCCGGTGGCGCCGGTGCCCGCCGGGTCCACCGGCCACTTCCTGCTGCCGTCCGGCGCGCCCGTCCAGCTGCCCGCCCGCCCGCCGCAGCAGCACGCCGCCGGCCCGATCGCGGTGCTGCTGATCGGCCCGGCCGGCGCCGGCAAGACCACCGTCGCCCGCTTCTGGGCCGAGCGGCGCCCCACCCCGACCGCGCACATCAGCCTCGACGACGTCCGCGAATGGGTGCAGTCCGGCTTCGCCAACCCGCAGTCCGGCTGGAACAACGCCTCCGAGGCGCAGTACCGGCTGGCCCGCCGCACCTGTGGCTTCGCCTGCCGCAACTACCTCGCCAACGGCATCTCCTGCATCATCGACGACGCCGTCTTCCCCGACCGCCCCGCCATCGGCCTCGGCGGCTGGAAGCGGCACATCGGCCCCGGCATGATCCCGGTGGTGCTGCTGCCCAGCCTGGACTCGGTGCTCGGGCGCAACGCCCGGCGCGGCGGCAACCGGAGGCTCGGTGACGAGGAGGTGGCCCGGATCCACGGCCGGATGGCCGGCTGGTACAACTCCGGGCTGCCGATCATCGACAACTCCCACCTCGACGTGGCCGCCACCGCCGCCGAACTCGACCGGGTGATCCTGGCCCGGCTGATGGGCGTCCCGGTGCGCTGAGGCCCCCGGGCGCCCCGCCGGCCGGGCCGGAGTGTCAGTGCCGGCTGCGATGATGGACGGGTCCTGAACGAACCACCGGGGGAGCCGCGCCCGTGCCGGAAGGCCACATCATCCACCGCCTCGCCGCCGAGAACCACCGCGCCTTCGGCGGCCGGCCGGTCCGTGCCAGCAGCCCGCAGGGCCGCTTCGCGGACGGCGCCAAGCTGATCGACGGGAAGGAGCTGATCGCGGCCGAGGCCACCGGCAAGCACCTCTTCCTCGGCTTCGGCGAGGACGTCTGGGTGCACGTCCACCTCGGCCTGTACGGCGGCTTCACCTTCGGCGAACCCGGCGACGGACCGGTGCCCGAGCCGGTCGGCCTGGTCCGGCTGCGCCTGGAGAACGACGAGCACTACGCCGACCTGCGCGGTCCCAACACCTGCGCGCTGATCACCGACGCCGAGAAGGCCGCCGTCGCCGCCCGCCTCGGCCCGGACCCGCTGCGCGCCGACGCCGACCCGGACGCCGCCTGGCGGCGGATAGCCGGCAGCCGTACGACGATCGCCGCCCTGCTGATGGACCAGAAGGTGCTGGCGGGCGTCGGCAACGTCTACCGCGCCGAGGTGCTGTTCCGGCACGGCATCGACCCGCAGCTGCCCGGCCGCTCGCTGCGCCGCGCCGAGTGGGACGCGATCTGGGCGGACCTGGTCGCCCTGATGCGCGAGGGCGTCGGCGCCGGCCGGATCGACACCGTCCGCCCCGAGCACACCCCCGAGGCGATGAACCGCCCGCCGCGCGTCGACGACCACGGCGGCGAGGTGTACGTCTACCGCCGCGCCGGCCTGCCCTGCCTGATCTGCACCACCGACATCCGCACCGAGGAGCACGCCTCCCGCAACCTCTTCTGGTGCCCGGCCTGTCAACCGCCGCACGCCGCGAGGTGATCCGGGATCAGTTCCGGCCGTAGGCTGGGGCCCGGCACTCGGCCGGTTCGGAGGGAGCACGCGGATGACGGAGATCCACCGGACGCCCGCCCTGGTGCCGCGCCAGATCCGCGGGCCGCGCCGGGCCTTCGTCAACCGGGAGGACGAGTTCGCCCGGCCGGCGGAGGAGCTGGGGGTCGCGGCGCCGGCCGACCGCAACCGTTCCCGGCTGCGGGAGTTGCGGGGGCACTGAGCGGGTCAGTCCGGCCGGGCGGTGAAGGCGGCCGTGATGCGGTGGGGGCCGGTGTGCAGGGTGAGGGGGTGCCGGGTGAGGTCGGCCGCCCGGGCGCCGGGGGTGGTCAGCCAGTGGGCGACGGCGGAGCCGAGCAGGAGCGGGTCGAGGCGGGGCGCGGGGGCGCCCCAGGGGCGGTCGGCGTGCGCCTCCAGCAGCAGGCCGGTGGGGAGCCGCAGCAGGTGGCGGGCCGGGCCGAGGGCGGCCACGGCGACGGCGAGGCCGGGGAGTTCGGCGGCGGTGGCGGCGAGCCAGCGCTCGGCGGGCTGCTCGGCGTCGGTCTCGGTGCGGGCCAGGACCTCGGCGGTGTGCCGCAGGGCGAGGCGGGGCTCGTCGGCGGCGACCGCGTGGAACCCGCGCGGGGCGTGGTGGCCGGGGCCGACGGGGTAGCGGCGCAGGTGGACGTCGGCGCCCTCCCCGGTGGCGACGACGTCGTAGGCGGTGGGCCGTTCGGCGGCGAGCGGGACGGGCCGGGGGTAGGGCAGGGGCTGGGGGTCGCCGGGCGGTTCCTCGATGCCGGGCAGGTAGGAGAGCAGGAGGTCGCGCAGCACCCGGGCGGACTCGCCGCGCCGGCCGAGCGAGCGGTCGGTGACCGGGCGCAGGGCGGCCGGGTCCTGGCCGGCCATCGCCTGTTCGAGCTGGGCGAGCAGGTCGCCGTCGGGGTCGAGGGCCGGGGCGGCCTGGCCGAAGGCGTAGCTGGGGGAGCGGGGGTCGAGTTCGGCGGCGCCGGTGGCGACCAGCAGGGTGCGGCGTTCGAGGGCGGCGCCGTAGAAGGTGACCGAGCCGTGGTCGCCGATCACGCAGTCGGCGGCGATCAGGGCGGCCTGCCAGCCCTGGTGCGGCGGGACCAGCCGCAGGCCGGAGCGTTCGGCGGCGGCGAGCAGGGCGCGCGGGTCGTGCCGGGCCCAGACGTTGGGGTGCAGCACGACGGCGACGGTGTACTCGTCGGCGGGCAGTTGTCCGACCAGCCGCAGCGGCAGGCCGGGGTGGCGGCCGAGTAACGAGTGCTCGCTCCAGGTGGAGTTGACCACGACGAGGCGGCGGCCGTCGACGGCGCCGAGGGCGGCCCGGTAGCCGTCGCGGGCGGCGAGGCCGGCGAGCATCCGGTCGAAGCAGGGGTCGCCGACCTCGCGGGCGCGGGGCAGCGCCTCGGGGCAGGCGGCCCGCAGGCGTTCGAACTGTTCGCGGTGGGAGAGGCCGATGACGGCGGGGAAGACCCGTCCGCGGTGGGTGAGTTCGCGCCGGGAGAGGCCGGCGGCGGTCACCGTGTCGCCGGTGGACTCGGGGACCAGGCGGTTGTAGCCGGCGCCGTGCGGCAGGACGACCAGGGGTGCGCGCAGTCGGTGCATCGAGGCGTGGACGGCGCAGGCGACGGCGAGGTCGAACGGCCGGCGGACGGCGTCGCGCCAGGGCAGCACGGTGAGGCCGGGCTGGGCGCGGAGGTAGTCGTCGAGTCCGGCGGCGAACGCGGAGCCGGGGTTGATGGTGACGGCGATGCCTATGCCGTCCTGCTCGCGCAGCAGGGTGAGGACGTCCAGGACCCGGGTGGCGGAGGTGAGGGTGCGGGCCACCGCGAGGACGCGGGCCCGGACGGGCCGGGTGTTCCAGCGGTCGTCGTCGGGCCGGGTCCGGAGCCGGCGGCGGTTCAGCACACCATGATCGTACTGAACGGGTCCCGGGCGGGCGCGGTGTTCGGACGGGGGGTCAGCCGGCTGCCACGGCGGGCGCGTCACCGGCGCACTGGTCGAGCAGGGGGCGCAGGGTGGCGTCCACGAGCCGGTAGCGCACCACGCGCCCCTCCTTCTCGCCGGCCACCACTCCGGCTGTCCGGAGCAGGCGCAGGGCCTGTGAGACGGCGGGGTCGCGCATGCCGGTGGCGACGGCGAGGTCGGTGACGGCGAGCGGGCCGGTGCGGTGCAGGGCGAGCAGGAGGGCGAGCCTGCCGGGATCGGCGAGTAGGGCGAACCGGTCGGCCCAGGTGCGGACGTGGGAGGTGTCCCCGATCGCGGCGATGGCCTCGCAGACCCGGTGGCCGTCGATGGTGCGGTGGCCCGCGCGGTCGGCCGGTACGAGATGCATACGCCCCATTCTGGCAGGCGGGAGGTTGTGATCCTGAACACCTGCGTAGGTGCGCAGCCTTGCATGGGTCGCCCCGGGCCCCTACGGTGTTCCCCGCCGTGGTGCTCGGGAAGACCGGTGACGGACCCTCAGGGGTCCCAGTCCGGAGCGGCCCTCGCCACTGTGATCGGGGGAGAGTGTCCGTACCCACGACGCCACTGGGCGCCTCGCGCGCTTGGGAAGGCGGGTACGGGAGCCCCGTCAGCCAGGAGACCGGCCGCGGCATCTCACGAAGTCATTCCACGAGGTGCTGGAGCGTGATCCGCATGACCCTGCCCGAAACCGCCGCCGCCGCGGCGCCGCCCGCCCCCCTGCCCGCCTTCCGCTGGCGCCGTGAGGACACCGTCCGCACCGCCGGGCTGATGGCCGTGATCCTCGCCATGCACGTGGTGGCGTTCGGCACGCTGATCTTCCTGGTCGCGCCGGAGGAGTACGCGGTGGGCACCCAGGTCTTCGGGGTGGGCCTGGGCATCACCGCCTACACCCTCGGCATGCGGCACGCCTTCGACGCCGACCACATCGCGGTGATCGACAACACCACGCGCAAGCTGATGGCGGACGGCAAGCGCCCCGTCTCGGTGGGCTTCTGGTTCGCCCTCGGCCACTCCTCGATGGTGGTGCTGATGGCCGCCCTGGTGGCGGGCGGCGCCCAGTTGGCCAACACCCTGATGGACGACGAGTCCACCACCCACCAGTGGCTGGGCGTGGTCGGCACCTCGGCCTCCGGTGTCTTCCTCTACCTGATCGGCGCGCTCAACCTGGCCGCGCTGTTCGGCATCCTCCGGGTGTTCCGCTCGATGCGGGCCGGCCGGTTCGACGAGGCCGAACTGGAGGAGCACCTGAACTCCCGCGGCCTGCTGGCCCGCGTCCTGAACCGGGTCACCCGCTCGATCACCCGGCCCGGCCAGATGTTCCCGGTCGGCATGGTGCTGGGCCTGGGCTTCGACACCGCGACCGAGGTCACCCTGATGGTGATGGCGGGCTCCGGCGCCGCCTCCGGCCTGCCCTGGTACGCGATCGTCTGCCTGCCGCTGCTGTTCGCGGCCGGCATGAGCCTGTTCGACACCCTGGACGGCACCTTCATGAACTTCGCCTACCAGTGGGCGTTCTCCAACCCGGTCCGCAAGGTGTACTACAACCTGACCATCACCGGCCTGTCCATCGCGGTCGCCTTCATCATCGGCACCATCGAACTGGTCGGCGTCCTCCATGAGAAGCTCGACCTCACCGACCCGGTGACCGGCTGGATCGCCGAGATCTCCCTGGACAACGTCGGCTACGCGATCGTCGGCCTCTTCGTGGTCGTCTGGGCCGCCGCCATCGCCTACTGGCGCCTGGCCGGCGTGGAGAAGAAGTGGACCCCCGGGCCCACCGGCGGCGCCCGGTAGCGGCCGACCCGGGCCGGTGCGGCGGCCCGGGTGGGGGCGTTCGGCGGGCGGATCGGGGGGCGGGTTCGTAGGCTCGACGCATGGCTGATGCGTACGCGGGCCGCCGGGAGCGGTTGCGGGAGCACTGCGGTGCGTCCGGGGCCGACGCGGCGCTGATCACCCGGGCGGCGAACGTGCGGTACCTCACCGGGTGTCCGCCGTGCGGGGCGACGCTGCTGCTGACCCGGGACCGGGCAGTGCTGGCGCTGCCGGACGACCTGCCGCCGGACGACACCGGGGAGCACCTGATCGCCCCCGACGTCACCCGGCTGCCGGTGGCGGCCGGGACGGACACCGCGCTGGCCGCCGCCTCCGCCGTGGCGCGGCTGGGGGCGGCCGGGCTCGCGGTGGAGGAGCACGACCTGACGGTCACCCGGCACCGGGCGGTGGCCGGGCTGGCCGAGGGGGTGCGGCTGGCGGACGTCGGCCAGGCGGTCGAGCGGCTGCGGGTGGTCAAGGACGAGCACGAGATCGCCGACCTGCGGATCGCCGCCGAGATCGCCGACCAGGCGCTCGGCGAACTGCTGGAGTCGATCCTGGTCGGCCGCACCGAACGGCACCTGGCGATGGAGCTGGAGCGCCGGATGATCGACCACGGCGCGGACCGGGCGGCCTTCCCGGTGTCGGTCGGCACCGGCAGCCACTCCGGCCAGCAGGCGCACCAGCCCACCGACCGGCGGGTGGAGGAGGGCGACTTCCTGACCGTGGTGCTCGGCGCGCGCTACCGCGGCTACGGGGTCTCCACCGCCCGGACCTTCGTGATCGGGGCGGCCCCCGCGCCCTGGCAGGTGGAGCTGCACCGGCTGGTCTTCCGCGCCCAGCGGGCCGGGCGGGAGGCGC
The DNA here is from genome assembly GCF_042957205.1 of Kitasatospora sp. NPDC008115. Classification (NCBI taxonomy): domain Bacteria; kingdom Bacillati; phylum Actinomycetota; class Actinomycetes; order Kitasatosporales; family Streptomycetaceae; genus Kitasatospora; species Kitasatospora sp. NPDC008115. Next base: position 193,158 of record NZ_JBIBHU010000011.1, read on the forward strand.
TCGGGCCGGGGGTCGAACAGTGCGTGCCCGACCAGGCCGCGCGGGACATCCTCCGGGCCGCCGGTCACACCGAGAGCTCGCCGCACCCGGTCGGCCACGGCATCGGGCTGGAGATCCGGGAGGCCCCGCGCCTCGGTCCCACGGACATGGGTAAACTGGACAGCCGCGTACCGGTCACCGTCGGCCCGGGGGTCCACCTCCCGGGGCGGGGCGGGGTCCGGATCGAGGACACGCTCGTCGTGCGCCCCCTGGATGAGGGCGGGCCCGAGCTGCTCACCATCACCACCAAGGAGCTCCTCGCCCTGTGACGCAGGTGTGCCACAGGACGCGTCCCTTGGTTCCTTGACAGCTATATCCAGGAGTAAGTGCGCCCGTGGCTTCCACGAACGATCTCAAGAACGGCATGGTCCTCAACCTGGACGGCAAGCTCTGGTCCGTCGTCGAGTTCCAGCACGTCAAGCCCGGCAAGGGCCCGGCCTTCGTGCGCACCAAGCTCAAGGAGGTCCTCTCGGGCAAGGTCGTCGACAAGACCTTCAACGCCGGCGTGAAGGTGGAGACCGCCAACGTCGACAAGCGCACCATGCAGTTCTCGTACAAGGACGGCGAGAACTACGTGTTCATGGACATGGACACCTTCGACCAGCTCACCATCGAGCCGGGCGTGGTCGGCGACGCCGCCAAGTACCTGCTGGAGGGCTTCGACGCCCTGGTCGCCCAGCACGAGAACAAGCCGCTGTACGTCGAGCTCCCGGCCGCCGTCGAGCTCGTGATCGCCGAGACCGAGCCGGGCGTCCAGGGCGACCGCTCCACCGGTGGCACCAAGCCCGCGACGCTGGAGACCGGCGCCGAGATCCAGGTGCCGCTGTTCGTCACCACCGGCGAGAAGGTCAAGGTCGACACCCGCGACGGCAGCTACCTCGGCCGGGTGAAGTAAGTCCGTGTCGTCCGCACGCACCAAGGCCCGCACGCGAGCCTTCCAGATCCTGTTCGAGGCCGACCACCGCGGGGTCGACCCGCTGACGGTCCTCGCCGACTGGGTGGCCCGGGCCCGGGAGCCCAAGCCGGACGAGGGCACCCCGCAGGTCGGCGAGTACACCATGGAGCTGGTCGAGGGTTACGTCCAGCACGCCCGCCGGATCGACGAGCTGATCTCGCAGTACGCGGTCGGCTGGACGCTCGACCGGATGCCGATCGCGGACCGCAACGTCCTGCGGCTCGGCGCGTACGAGCTGATCTGGGAGGACCGGGTCCCCGACGCGGTCGTCGTGGACGAGGCCGTGGAGATCGCCAAGGAGTACTCCACCGACGACTCCCCGGCGTTCGTCAACGGCCTGCTGGCCCGCTTCATGGAGCTGAAGCCCGGCATCCGCCGCTGACGCCGCGCGTCGCACGCCGAACGGCCGCCGGACCGGAAACGGTCCGGCGGCCGTCGTGCGCGTTCACCCGGTCGGCGTATGGTGGCCTCTACTCGCCAGTAACCCGGCGTGCCGGCGGCCCCGTGCCCGCCGGCGACCCCCGCAGCGAAGGGCAGGCCACCCCCATGACCACGGCGATCCGCAGCGAGTTCGACCAGGGCATCGCGCTCACCCCGCACCCGGACGAGCCCGGCCGCTACGACGGCGAACTCGGCGACGGCTGGCAGATCGGCGGCGGCGTCAACGGCGGACTGCTGCTGGCCGTGGCCGGCCACGCGCTCTCGCTCGCGCACACCGCCCGCCCCGGGGGCGCCGGCCACGCCGACCCGGTCTCGATCAGCGGCTACTACCTCTCCTCCGCCACCCCCGGCCCGGCCACCGTGCGCACCGAGGTGATCCGCACCGGCCGCGGGCTGTCCACCGGCACCGCCGCGCTCAGCCAGGACGGCGTGGAGCGGCTGCGGGTGGTCGCCACCCACGGCGACCTCGCCGCCCTCGACGGCGAGGTGCGCACCAGCGCGGTCCCGCCGCAGCTGCCGCCGCCGGACCAGTGCATCGGCGTCGAGCACGCGCCCAAGGAACTGCTCACCCAGGCCGCCCTGTTGGAGCGCTTCGACATGCGGCTCGACCCGGCCACCGTCGGCTGGGCGCTCGGGCAGCCCTCGGGCACCGGCCGGATCCAGGGCTGGTTCCGGCTCGCCGACGGCCGCCGGCCCGACCCGCTGCTGCTCCTGCTCGCCGCCGACGCGCTGCCGCCGGTCACCTTCGACCTCGGGATGCCGGGCTGGGCGCCGACCGTCGAGCTGACCGTCCACTTGCGGGCCAAGCCCGCGCCGGGCTGGCTCCGGCTGGTCCACGCCACCCGGAACCTGGCCGGCGGGTACTTCGAGGAGGACGCCGAGGTCTGGGACGAGACCGGCCGCCTGGTCGCCCAGGCCCGCCAACTGGCCCGCGTTCCACACTAGAGGGCGGCGTGAGCGGGCGTGTACGGCGAGTGACGAGTGCGCCGTGCGCGGGGTGGGTGCGCGGGGCGTGAGCGGCGATCCGCACAACCGTGCGTGACTCCAAACATCCGATTCACCCTCGGTTACAGTCCTGTGACACGTCGTACGTGTGCGCCACGCGGGGCGGGGGAGGACAAGGTCGGCGGTACCACCCGCCGCCGACCCGTTCGCCCCGTCCGAGGAGCCCCGATGAGCCGCAACGGCCGCGCCCGCCGCACCCCCGACTGCACCGCCGCGGGTTCCCGCCCCCGGGCCCGCTCGCGGGCGGCGGCCGACCGCGACGGGGCCTGTGAGCGGCAGCGCTCCGAGGGCGCCGGGCAGGCCTTCGTGATCGGCGTGCTCACCAGCCCCGCGGACTTCGAGCAGGCCCGCGCCTGGCGGCTGTCCGACGCCCCCGACCACGAGCAGTACCTGAAGGAGACCGCCGAACTGCTCGCCGACGCCCGCTGTCGCTTCGACACCGTCCGGGCCCGGATGTTCCACCCGCAGGACTTCGCCGAGTTCTGCCTGCTGCACGGCCTCGACCCGGCCGAGCCGGCCGCCCGCGACCGCTACCTGGTCAACCCGGCGCTGCGCACCCAACTGCTCGCCTACCAGGGCGAGGAGCTGGCCGGCGACTTCGTCCCCCGGCTGGTGCGGGCCCGCGAGAACGGCCTGACCCTGCGCCACGCCGACCTGCTGCTCGACGGCCGGCTGTGCGGGGAGCGCGACGACGCGGTGGCCGGCGCCTACGAGCGCGGCGCCGAGGTGTTCCGCCGGATGCTGCTGGGCGCCGGCAGCGGGGTCTACGAGCTGCGCCTGTCGGTGGACGCCCCCGGCGGGCCGCTGGCCGCGGCCGCCCGGGTGCTCCAGTGGGAGGACGGCGTGGTGCGGATCAACGACGAGGACCTGGAGCTGCTCTGCGCGGTGCTCTGCGCCGGGCTGGCCCGCGAGCTGCCCGGCCTGGCGGTGCTGCACGGCGCCCAGGGCAGTGCGGCGGCCTGCGGGGAGTACCGGCCGACGGCCTGGGCCTGGGCCAGCGAGGGCCGGGTCTGGGCGCCCGCGGCCGGGCCGGTGCGGCTGGACGGGGTGGCCGCCGAGCCGGGCTACCGGCTGGAGACGGTCTGCTGACCGGACCGGACCGGACTGGACCCCGATCGGACGCGCCGCGGCGCGGCACCCCTCGCGGGGGCCGCGCCGTGACGTTTCTGCTGCTGTCCGCCGCCCCCGCGGACGCGCAGGCCGGCGGGGGAACCGGCGGGAGCCGGCACGGCAGGCCTCAGCCCGCCTCCTCCTCGCGCACCGCGCGGCGCGCGTCGGGGTTGAGCACGCCCCAGGAGATCAGCTGCTCGGTGAGGATCGACGGCGACTGGTCGTAGATCACGGCCAGGGTGCGCAGGTCGTCCTGGCGGATCGACAGCACCTTGCCGTTGTAGTCGCCGCGCTGGCTCTGGATGGTCGCCGCGTAGCGCTGCAGCGGGCCGGCCTTCTCGGACGGGACCTGGGTCAGTCGCTCCAGGTCGAGCACCAGGCGCGGCGGCGGCTCGGCCGCGCCGCCGGGCGTCCCGCCGGGCAGCAGCTCCTGCACCGGGACCCCGTAGAACTCCGCCAGTTCGGCCAGCCGCTGCACGGTGACCGCACGGTCGCCGCGCTCGTACGAGCCGACGACGACTGCCTTCCAGCGCCCCTGGGACTTCTCCTCGACACCGTGCAGGGAGAGTCCCTGCTGAGTGCGGATGGCTCGGAGCTTGCCTCCGAGCTGCTTCGCGTAGTCGCTGGACATTGATCTCCCCGGACGAGATTGCTTCGCGTTCAGTGGTGGGTCACGGGCGATTGCCGACGCCGTTACCGGTGGGTTCGACGTCCGTCTCGTAACTCACTGTGAGGTTACGTAGAGTGAGGTAGTTGCGTCAAGCCGAATGGGGCAGTCGTGCGAATGGCCCGCATCACCGGTGCGTCCGGCGCGTGAACCCCGGGAAGCGGAATGATGGCCGTCGGTTGGCCGTAAAAGGCGCTGGTAGGATGACCGGAGCCCGCGCCGGAGTCCGGCGGGGCGTTCCAGACATCCTTTAAGACCCGTCCCGTGAGGCGGGGAAGGAGGTCCGCTTCGGCATGACCGCACACCAGGAATCCGCTCCGAGGCCGCCGCACCAGGTGCTGGACGGCACGGACATCGCCCGGGTCATCACCCGGATAGCGCACGAGATCGTCGAGCGCGCCAAGGGCGCCGAGGACGTCGTGCTGCTCGGCATCCACACCCGGGGCGTCCACCTCGCCCGGCGCCTGCACGCCAGGCTCGCCCAGATCACCGGCCGCGACATCCCGCTCGGCACCCTGGACATCACGATGTACCGGGACGACCTGAGGCTGAAGCCCGCCCGCGCCCTGGAGCACACCGAGATCCCGCCCGGCGGCATCGACGGCAGCCTCGTGGTCCTCGTCGACGACGTGCTCTTCTCCGGCCGCACCATCCGCGCCGCGCTCGACGCCCTCAACGACATCGGCCGCCCGCGCGCCGTCCAGCTCGCCGTCCTCGTCGACCGCGGCCACCGCGAGCTGCCCATCCGCGCCGACTACGTGGGCAAGAACCTCCCCACCTCGCTGCGCGAGGCCGTCCAGGTGCGCCTGGCCGACCGCGACGGCGTCGACGCCGTGCTCGTCGGCGACCGCGACTACGCGGCCCGCTCGTCCCAGGCGCTGGCCGCCCAGCCCACCGAACCGCACCTCCCGGAGTAACCCGCGTGAAGCGCCACCTCGTGTCCGCAGCCGATCTCAGCCGCGACGACGCGCTGCTCATCCTGGACACCGCCGAGGAACTCGCCCAGCTCTCCGGCCGGGCCGTCAAGAAGCTCCCCACCCTGCGCGGCCGGACCGTCGTCAACCTCTTCTTCGAGGACTCCACCCGCACCAAGACCTCCTTCGAGGTCGCCGAGAAGCGACTGTCCGCCGACGTCATCAACTTCTCCGCCAAGGGCTCCTCGGTCTCCAAGGGCGAGAGCCTCAAGGACACCGCCCTCACCCTCCAGGCCATGGGCGCCGACGCGGTCGTCATCCGGCACCACGCCTCCGGCGCGCCGGCCCGCCTCGCGCAGTCCGACTGGCTGCACGGCAGCGTCATCAACGCCGGTGACGGCACCCACGAGCACCCCACCCAGGCGCTGCTCGACGCCTTCACCATGCGCCGCCACCTCAACCCGGGCTCCGGCCACGACCTCGCCGGTCGGCGGGTGACCATCGTCGGCGACATCCTGCACAGCCGGGTCGCCCGCTCCAACGTCCACCTGCTCACCACGCTCGGCGCCCAGGTCACCTTCGTCGCCCCGCCGACCCTGCTGCCGATCGGCATCGAGAACTGGCCCTGCGAGGTCAGCTACGACCTGGAGAGCGTGCTCCCCAAGACCGACGCGCTGATGATGCTCCGGGTCCAGCGCGAGCGGATGAACGCCGCGTTCTTCCCCACCGAGCGCGAGTACACCCGGCGCTACGGCGTCGACGGCGTCCGGATGGCCCAGCTGCCCGAGCACGCCATCGTGCTGCACCCGGGCCCGATGGTCCGCGGCATGGAGATCACCGCCGAGGTCGCCGACTCCCCGCGCTGCACCGTGGTCGAGCAGGTCGCCAACGGCGTCTCCATCCGGATGGCCGTGCTCTACCTGCTGCTCGGCGGAGCCACCCTCACCGACAACCCCCGCACCGACTCCGTGGAGACCGCCCAGTGACCACCTACCTGATCCGCAACGCCCAGGTCCTCGGCGGCGCCCCGCAGGACCTCCACCTCGCCGACAGCGTGATCCGGGCGATCGGCACCGGCCTGGACGTCACGGCCGACATCGAGATCGACGCCACCGGCCTGATCGTCCTGCCCGGCCTGGTCGACCTGCACACCCACCTGCGCGAGCCCGGCCGCGAGGACGCCGAGACCGTCCTCACCGGCACCCGGGCCGCGGCGAAGGGCGGCTTCACCGCCGTCCACGCGATGGCCAACACCTTCCCGGTGGCCGACACCGCCGGTGTGGTCGAGCAGGTCTGGCGCCTGGGCCAGGAGTCCGGCTTCTGCGACGTGCAGCCGGTCGGCGCCGTCACCGTCGGCCTGGAGGGCAAGAAGCTCGCCGAGCTCGGCGCCATGCACGACTCCGCGGCCGGCGTCCGGGTCTTCTCCGACGACGGCAAGTGCGTCGACGACGCGGTGATCATGCGCCGCGCCCTGGAGTACGTGAAGGCCTTCGACGGCGTCGTCGCCCAGCACGCGCAGGAGCCGCGGCTGACCGAGGGCGCCCAGATGAACGAGGGCCAGGTCTCCGGCGAGCTGGGCCTGGGCGGCTGGCCGGCCGTCGCCGAGGAGGCGATCATCGCCCGCGACGTGCTGCTCGCCGCGCACGTCGGCTCCCGGCTGCACGTCTGCCACGTCTCCACCGCCGGCTCGGTGGAGATCGTCCGCTGGGCCAAGGCCAAGGGCTGGGACGTCACCGCCGAGGTCACCCCGCACCACCTGCTGCTGACCGACGAGCTGGTCCGCTCCTACGACCCGGTCTACAAGGTCAACCCGCCGCTGCGCACCGCCGAGGACGTCCAGGCGCTGCGCAAGGCGCTGGCCGACGGCACCATCGACGCCGTCGCCACCGACCACGCGCCGCACCCGGCCGAGGACAAGGACTGCGAGTGGGCCGTGGCCGCGATGGGCATGGTCGGCCTGGAGACCGCGCTGTCCGTGGTGCAGCAGACCATGGTGGACACCGGCCTGCTGAACTGGGAGGGCGTCGCCGACCGGATGTCGCACCGCCCGGCGCGGATCGGCCGTCTCGCCGGACACGGCCGCCCGGTCTCGGTGGGTGAGCCCGCCAACCTGGTGCTGTTCGATCCCGCGTACCGTGGTGCCGTGAACCCCGACAGCTTCGCCACCCGTTCCCGCAACACCCCCTACAAGGGGCTCGACCTGCCCGGACGGGTGCACGCCACCTTCCTGCGCGGCACCGCGACCGTGCTGGCCGGCGAACTGGTCGAGCAGGGCGGGCTCGCGTGAGCTCCGCCGTCCTGCTGGCCCAGGAGCAGGCCAGGGTCACCAACTGGCCCGGCTACCTCGGCTGGACGGTCGGCCTGCTGCTGGTCATCGGCCTGGTCTACTGGCTGATGCGCCAGGGCTGGAACTGGCGCCGCACCCTGCAGTCGGGCATCCCCGCGCTGCCGGCCGTGCCAGAGCGGGCCGGCCGCACCATCCTGGAGACCAGCGGCCGGTACCACGGCACCACCACCGCCGGCAACTGGCTCGACCGGGTCGTCGCGCACGGCCTGGGCACCCGCAGCCGCGCCGACCTGACCCTCGGCGAGCACGGCCTGCTGGTGCGGCGGCCCGGTGACGTCGACTTCTGGATCCCCGCCGAGCACCTGACCGGTGCCCGCACGGACTCCGGGATCGCCGGCAAGGTCGTCCCCTCCGGGATCCTCGTCGTCACCTGGACGCACGAGGGAACGGACCTGGACTCCGGGTTCCGGGCCGACCACCCCGACGAGCACACCGCCTGGGTCGAGGCGATCACCCAGTTCACCGCAACACGTACGACGAAGAAGACGGAAGAGGCCGCGTCATGACCGCACCTGCCCCCACCACGCAGCGCCAACGGCGGGAACGCGTCCCCGCCGTGCTCGTCCTGGAGGACGGCCGGACCTTCCGCGGCCAGGCCTACGGCGCGACCGGCGAGACCTACGGCGAGGCGGTCTTCAACACCGGCATGTCCGGCTACCAGGAGACCCTGACCGACCCGTCCTACCACCGCCAGGTGGTCGTGATGACCGCGCCGCAGATCGGCAACACCGGCTGGAACGACGAGGACGACGAGTCCAAGCGGATCTGGGTCGCCGGGTACGTCGTCCGCGACCCCGCCCGGGTCGCCTCCAACTGGCGCTCGCGCCGCTCGCTGGACGAGGAACTGGTCGACCAGGGCATCGTCGGCATCAGCGGCATCGACACCCGGGCGCTCACCCGCCACCTGCGCGAGCGCGGCGCGATGCGCTGCGGCATCTTCTCCGGCGAGTCGCTGGCCGACCCGGCCGCGCTGCTCGCCAAGGTGCAGACCTCGCCCGAGATGAAGGGCGCCGACCTGTGCGCCGAGGTCGCCACCACCGAGCCCTACGTGGTGCCGGCGGTCGGTGAGAAGCGCTTCACCGTCGCCGCCCTGGACCTCGGCATCAAGGCGATGACCCCGCAGCGGATGGCCGAGCGCGGCATCGAGGTGCACGTGCTGCCGGCCAACGCCACCCTGGAGGACGTCTACGCGGTCGAGCCCGACGGCGTGTTCTTCTCCAACGGTCCGGGCGACCCGGCCACCGCCGACCACCAGGTCGCCGTGGCGCAGGGCGTGCTGGAGCGCAAGACCCCGTTCTTCGGGATCTGCTTCGGCAACCAGATCCTCGGCCGGGCGCTGGGCTTCGGCACCTACAAGCTCAAGTACGGCCACCGCGGCATCAACCAGCCGGTCCAGGACCGCACCACCGGCAAGGTCGAGGTCACCGCGCACAACCACGGCTTCGCCGTCAACGCACCGCTCGACAAGGTCAGCGACACGCCCTACGGCCGGGTCGAGGTCTCCCACGTCTGTCTGAACGACGATGTGGTCGAGGGCCTCCAGGCGCTGGACGTGCCCGCCTTCTCGGTGCAGTACCACCCGGAGGCCGCCGCCGGCCCGCACGACGCGGCGTACCTCTTCGATCGTTTCGTGAAGCTCATGGAGGGCCAGCGTGCCTAAGCGCACTGACATCAAGTCCGTCCTGGTGATCGGCTCCGGCCCGATCGTGATCGGCCAGGCCGCCGAGTTCGACTACTCGGGCACGCAGGCGTGTCGGGTCCTGAAGGCCGAGGGCCTGCGGGTCGTCCTGGTGAACTCGAACCCGGCGACGATCATGACCGACCCGGAGATCGCCGACGCCACCTACGTCGAGCCGATCACCCCGGAGTTCGTCGAGAAGATCATCGCCAAGGAGCGTCCCGACGCGCTGCTGCCGACCCTGGGCGGGCAGACCGCGCTGAACACCGCGATCTCGCTGCACGCGGCCGGGACGCTGGAGAAGTACGGCGTCGAGCTGATCGGCGCCGACGTCGAGGCGATCAACAAGGGCGAGGACCGCGACCTGTTCAAGGGCGTCGTCGAGGCCGTCAACGCCAAGATCGGGTACGGCGAGTCCGCTCGCTCGGTGATCTGCCACACCATGGACGAGGTGCTGGCCGGCGTCGACACCCTGGGCGGCTACCCGGTCGTCGTGCGCCCCTCCTTCACCATGGGCGGCGCCGGCTCCGGCTTCGCCCACAACGAGGAGGACCTGCGCCGCATCGCCGGCCAGGGCCTGACGCTCTCCCCGACCACCGAGGTGCTCCTGGAGGAGTCCATCCTCGGCTGGAAGGAGTACGAGCTGGAGCTGATGCGCGACAAGAGCGACAACGTCGTGGTCGTCTGCTCCATCGAGAACTTCGACCCGATGGGCGTGCACACCGGTGACTCGATCACCGTCGCCCCGGCGATGACGCTCACCGACCGCGAGTACCAGATCCTGCGGGACATCGGCATCGCCGTGATCCGCGAGGTCGGCGTCGACACCGGCGGCTGCAACATCCAGTTCGCCGTCAACCCGGAGGACGGGCGGGTGATCGTCATCGAGATGAACCCGCGCGTCTCCCGCTCGTCCGCGCTCGCCTCCAAGGCCACCGGCTTCCCGATCGCCAAGATCGCCGCCAAGCTGGCCGTCGGCTACACCCTGGACGAGATCCCCAACGACATCACCGAGGAGACCCCGGCCTCCTTCGAGCCGACGCTCGACTACGTCGTGGTGAAGGTCCCGCGGTTCGCGTTCGAGAAGTTCCCGAGCGCCGACGCCACGCTGACCACCACCATGAAGTCGGTCGGCGAGGCGATGGCGCTGGGCCGCAACTTCCCCGAGGCGCTCCAGAAGGCGCTGCGCTCGCTGGAGAAGAAGGGCTCGCAGTTCACCTGGGTCGGCCCGGTCGGCGACAAGGCGGAGCTGCTGGCCAAGGCGGTCGTGCCGACCGACGGCCGGATCAACACCGTCATGCAGGCGATCCGCGCCGGAGCCACCCCGGAGGAGGTGTTCGACGCCACGAAGATCGACCCGTGGTTCGTCGACCAGCTCTTCCTCCTGGACGAGATCGCCCGCGAGCTGGCGGAGGCGGAGAAGCTCACCCCCGAGCTGCTGCGGCACGCCAAGCGGCACGGCTTCTCCGACCACCAGGTCGGCGAGATCCGCGGCCTGAAGCCGGACGTGGTCCGCGAGGTGCGGCACGCCCTGGGCATCCGCCCGGTGTTCAAGACCGTCGACACCTGCGCGGCCGAGTTCGCGGCGAAGACCCCGTACTTCTACTCGTCCTACGACGAGGAGAACGAGGTCGCGCCGCGCACCAAGCCCGCGGTGATCATCCTCGGCTCCGGCCCGAACCGCATCGGCCAGGGCATCGAGTTCGACTACTCCTGCGTGCACGCCTCCTTCGCGCTCGCCGAGGCCGGGTACGAGACCGTCATGGTCAACTGCAACCCGGAGACCGTCTCCACCGACTACGACACCTCCGACCGGCTCTACTTCGAGCCGCTCACGCTGGAGGACGTGCTGGAGATCGTCCACGCCGAGCAGCAGGCCGGCCCGCTGGCCGGTGTGATCGTCCAGCTCGGCGGCCAGACCCCGCTCGGCCTGGCGCAGGCGCTGAAGGACAACGGGGTGCCGATCGTCGGCACCCAGCCCGAGGCGATCGACCTGGCCGAGGAGCGCGGCGCGTTCGGCCGCGTCCTGCGCGAGGCGGGCCTGCCGGCCCCCAAGCACGGCACCGCGTTCTCCTTCGAGGAGGCCAAGGCGATCGCCGACGAGATCGGCTACCCGGTCCTCGCCCGCCCCTCCTACGTCCTGGGCGGACGCGGCATGGAGATCGTCTACGACGAGGCCTCGCTCGCCTCCTACCTGGAGCGCCACGCCGGCCTGATCTCCGAGCACCCGGTCCTGATCGACCGCTTCCTCGACGACGCGGTGGAGATCGACGTCGACGCCCTCTTCGACGGCACCGAGCTCTACCTCGGCGGCGTCATGGAGCACATCGAGGAGGCCGGCATCCACTCCGGCGACTCCGCCTGCGCGCTGCCCCCGATCACCCTCGGCGGCTACGACATCAAGCGGCTGCGGGCCTCCACCGAGGCCATCGCCCGCGGTGTCGGGGTGCGCGGTCTGATCAACATCCAGTTCGCGCTGTCCGGGGACATCCTCTACGTGCTGGAGGCGAACCCGCGGGCCTCGCGCACCGTGCCGTTCACCTCCAAGGCGACCGCCGTGCCGCTGGCCAAGGCCGCCGCCCGCGTCTCGCTCGGCGCCACCATCGCCGAGCTGCGGGCCGAGGGCCTGCTGCCCGCCGAGGGCGACGGCGGCACGCTGCCCGCCGACGCGCCGATCGCGGTCAAGGAGGCCGTGATGCCGTGGAGCCGCTTCCGCGACGTCCACGGCCGCGGGGTGGACACCGTGCTGGGCCCGGAGATGCGCTCCACCGGCGAGGTCATGGGCCTGGACCGGGTCTTCGGCACCGCCTACGCCAAGTCCCAGACCGGTGCGTACGGCGCGCTGCCGACCAAGGGCAAGGTCTTCGTCTCGGTCGCCAACCGCGACAAGCGCAACCTGGTCTTCCCGGCCCGGGCGCTGGTCGGCCTCGGCTTCGAGCTGCTGGCCACCGCCGGCACCGCCGAGGTGCTGCAGCGCGGCGGCATCCCCGCCACCGTGGTGCGCAAGCACAGCGAGGGCGAGGGCCCGAACGGCGAGAAGACCATCGTCCAGCTGATCCACGACGGCGAGGTCGACCTCATCATCAACACGCCGTACGGCACCGGTGGCCGTCTCGACGGCTACGAGATCCGCACCGCCGCCGTCGCCCGCGCGGTGCCCTGCCTGACCACGGTCCAGGCCATGGGCGCCGCCGTCCAGGGCATCGACCGGCTGCTGCGCGACGAGGTCGGTGTCATGTCGCTCCAGGAGCACGCCGAGCTGATCAACGCCGGCCGCGCCAAGTAGCACCACTCCAGTGGGGGGCACCAGTACCGCCGGGTGCCCCCCACTTCCATGCCCTGGGAGGACTTTGTGTACAAGCTGCTGTTCGACCTCGTCTTCAAGAAGATGGACCCCGAGAAGGCCCACCACCTGGCCTTCTTCTGGATCCGGCTGGCCTCCTCGGTGCCCGGCCTGCGCGGCCTGGTGCGGCTGGTGCTCGCCCCGCGCGACCGGGCGCTTCGCACCGAAGCGCTCGGCCTCGCGCTGCCCGGCCCGTTCGGCCTGGCCGCCGGCTTCGACAAGAACGGCGTCGGCATCGACGGCCTGTCGATGCTCGGCTTCGACTACGTCGAGATCGGCACCGTGACCGGCGAGGCGCAGCCGGGCAACCCGCAGCCCCGGCTGTTCCGGCTGGTCGAGGACCGCGCCCTGATCAACCGGATGGGCTTCAACAACCAGGGCTCGGCCCGGGTCGCCGCCCGCCTCGCCGCCCGTCCGCACACCAGCTCCACCCCGGTGGTGGGCGTCAACATCGGCAAGACCAAGGTGGTCGAGGAGGCCGACGCGGTCGCCGACTACGTCAAGTCCACCGAGCGGCTGGCCCGTTACGCCGACTACCTGGTGGTCAACGTCAGCTCGCCGAACACCCCCGGGCTGCGCAACCTCCAGGCCGTCGAGCACCTGCGCCCGCTGCTGAGCGCGGTGCGCGAGGCCGCCGACCGGACCACCCCGCACCACGTCCCGCTGCTGGTCAAGATCGCCCCCGACCTGGCCGACGAGGACATCGACGAGGTGGCCGACCTGGCGCTGGAGCTGGGCCTGGACGGCATCATCGCCACCAACACCACGATCGGCCGCGAGGGCCTGCGCAGCGACGCCGCCCGGGTGAAGGAGATCGGCATGGGCGGCCTGTCCGGCGCCCCGCTCAAGGAGCGCGCCCTGGAGGTCCTCCAGCGGCTGCGGGCCCGCACCGAGGGCCGGCTGGTGCTGGTCTCGGTCGGCGGCATCGAGACCGCCGAGGACGCCTGGCAGCGGATCGTGCACGGCGCGGACCTCGTCCAGGGCTACAGCGCCTTCATCTACGAGGGCCCGTTCTGGTGCCGGCGCATCCACAAGGGCCTGTCCGCCCGCGTCCGGGCCGGTGGCCACCGCAACCTGGCCGCGGCCGTCGGCAGCGCCGTGGACGCGCGCAAGACCGCCTGAACCCCCTCCCCACAGCCTCCCGGAAGGACGTCATGACCCTCGCCCCCTTCGGCACCCGCCTGCGCCACGCCCTCGACACCCGCGGCCAGCTCTGCGTCGGCATCGACCCGCACGCCTCGCTGCTCGCCGCCTGGGGTCTGGAGGACACCGTCGCGGGCCTGGAGACCTTCAGCCGCACCGTCGTCGAGGCGCTGGCCGGCCGGGTGGCCGTGCTCAAGCCGCAGGCCGCCTTCTTCGAGCGCTTCGGCTCGCGGGGCGTCGCCGTCCTGGAGAAGTCGGTCGAGGAGGCCCGGGCGGCCGGCGCGCTGGTGCTGATGGACGCCAAGCGCGGCGACATCGGCTCGACCATGGCCGCCTACGCCGAGGCCTTCCTGTCGCCCGGCAGCCCGCTGTTCTCGGACGCCGTCACCGTCAGCCCCTACCTGGGCTTCGGCTCGCTGCGCCCGGCGCTGGACCTCGCCACGGCCAACGGCGCGGGCGTCTTCGCGCTGGCGCTCACCTCCAACCCGGAGGGCGCCGAGGTGCAGCGCGCCGTCGGCGCGGACGGCGAGCCGGTGGCGGCCGCGGTGCTGCGGCAGCTGGCCGCCGAGAACGCCGGCGCCGAGCCGCTGGGCTCGTTCGGCGCGGTGGTCGGCGCGACGCTGGCCGACGCCGGTGTGGACCTGGCGATCAACGGCCCGCTGCTGGCCCCCGGGATCGGTGCCCAGGGCGCGACCATGGCGGACCTGCCGCGGGTCTTCGGCGCCTCGGTGCGCAACGTGGTGCCGAGCGTCAGCCGGGACGTGCTGAAGCACGGCCCTTCGGTGGAGGCGCTGCGCGCCGCCGCGGACCGTTTTGTCCAGGAGTACGCCGACGCGGTCAAGTAGCGCACGGGACGGTGGGGTTCGCTCCTGGCGAACGCTTCGCAGCGCCGTCATGACGGGCTGCGACCGTCCGCGGGAGCGGGGACTTGACGTGAGCGCCGTCACATCGGTGCCGCCAAAGGTTCGCAATCACGGTCATTTTGCCCGGGAAAGTCCTGGTCGGCCTTGGCTGACCAGGACTTTTCGTGTTCTTTTCCTGACGCGGAGCCGCAATCCGGGTAGTGTCCGGCGATAGGTCACCGAGGAGCCGCGAAACCTGCTGCTCCCGCAGGTCAGGGGCGGCGAGTTCGCTCTCTGACCGGTGCCCTGGGAAGCACAACAGTCATAGTTTCAATCCCTTCCATCCACCCTGAGGTGAACGGCGTGGCTCTTCCGCCCCTTACCCCCGAACAGCGCACCGCCGCGCTCGCCAAGGCCGCCGAGGCTCGCCGGGAGCGCGCCGAGGTCAAGAACCGGCTCAAGCACTCCGGCGCCTCCCTGCACGAGGTGATCAAGGCCGGCAAGGCCGACAACGACGTGATCGGCAAGATGAAGGTCTCCGCCCTGCTGGAGTCCCTGCCGGGTGTCGGCAAGGTCCGCGCCAAGCAGATCATGGAGCGGCTCGGCATCTCCGAGAGCCGCCGTGTCCGTGGTCTCGGCACGAACCAGATCGCCTCCCTGGAGCGGGAGTTCGGCGGCGGTGCCGCCTGACCGTGCCCCGTGGTCCCGGGATCGCCCGCGATCCGGGATAATCGGTGCATGAGTGAGCGTCCGCGGCTGACCGTGCTCTCCGGCCCCTCGGGGGTCGGCAAGAGCACGGTCGTCGCTCATATGAGGAATCAGTACCCCGAGGTCTGGCTCTCGGTGTCGGCGACGACCCGCCACCCGAGGCCGGGCGAGCAGGACGGGGTCCAGTACCACTTCGTCGACAACGACGAGTTCGACAAGCTGATCGCCAACGGCGAGTTGCTGGAATGGGCCGTCTTCGCGGGAAACCGCTACGGCACCCCCCGCGCGGCGGTCGAGGAGAAGCTGGAGCGCGGCGAACCCGTGCTGCTGGAGATCGATCTGCAGGGCGCCCGCCAGGTGCGCGAGTCCATGCCCGAGGCGCAGCTGGTCTTCCTGGCCCCGCCGAGCTGGGACGAGCTGGTCCGCCGGCTCACCGGCCGGGGCACGGAGCCGCAGGACGTGATCGAGAAGCGGCTGGAGGCCGCGAAGGTCGAACTGGCCGCCGAGCCGGAGTTCGACACGACCCTGGTCAACACCTCCGTCGAGCAGGTGGCGAGCGAACTGCTAGCCTTGCTCGGTGTAGGCTGACCTGTTGTCTTTTCCACCCTTTCGGAAGGTTTTCGCGTGTCCTCTTCCATGACCGCGCCCGAGGGCATCATCAACCCGCCGATCGACGAGCTGCTTGAGGCCACCGACTCCAAGTACAGCCTGGTCATCTACGCGGCCAAGCGTGCGCGCCAGATCAACGCGTACTACTCCCAGCTCGGCGAGGGCCTGCTGGAGTACGTCGGCCCGCTGGTCGACACCCACGTGCACGAGAAGCCGCTGTCGATCGCGCTGCGCGAGATCAACGCCGGCATGCTGACCGCCGAGGCGGTCGAGGCCGCCTGAGGCGGTCCCATCCACGCCCGGAGGGCCCGTCGGAGTTTCCGCTCCGACGGGCCCTCCGGCGTTCCCGGGCCTGTGGGGGGTGCCGCGGTGCGGGTGATCACCGGGGCGCCGTAGGGTTGGCAGGCACCTGAGGACCGCCACTGAGGAGAGCTGGGGATCATGAGCAGCGGCACGGAGCGGACGGACGCACCGCGCGTCGTCCTCGGCGTCAGCGGCGGCATCGCCGCGTACAAGGCGTGCGAGCTGCTGCGGCGGTTCACCGAGTCCGGCCACCAGGTGACCGTGGTGCCCACCGCGGCGGCGCTGCACTTCGTCGGCGAGGCCACCTGGGCGGCGCTCTCCGGCCGTCCGGCCGCCACCGAGACCTGGGAGAACGTGCACGAGGTCCCGCACGTGCGGATCGGGCAGGACGCCGACCTGGTGGTGGTCGCCCCGGCCACCGCCGACCTGATGGCCAAGGCCGCCCACGGGCTCGCCGACGACCTGCTGACCAACACCCTGCTCACCGCGCGCTGCCCGGTCGTGCTGGCGCCCGCGATGCACACCGAGATGTGGGAGCACCCGGCGACCCGGGAGAACGTCGCCACCCTGCGCCGCCGGGGCGTGATCGTGCTGGAGCCCGCCAGCGGGCGGCTGACCGGCAAGGACACCGGCAAGGGCCGGCTGCCCGAGCCGGCCGCGATCTTCGACGCCTGCCGCGCGGTGCTGCGCCACGGCGGCGAGCGGGCCGACCTGGCCAGCCGGCACGTGGTGGTCTCGGCGGGCGGCACCCGTGAGCCGCTGGACCCGGTCCGCTACCTCGGCAACCGCTCCTCCGGGAAGCAGGGCTACGCGCTGGCGGCGACCGCCGCCGCCCGGGGCGCCCGTGTGACGTTGATCTCGGCCAATGCCGCACTGCCCGACCCGGCCGGGGTGGACGTGGTCCGGGTGGCGACCGCGCTGGAGCTGCGGGAGGCCGCGCTGAAGGCGGCCCAGGACGCGGACGCCGTGGTCATGGCCGCGGCGGTGGCCGACTTCCGGCCCGCGGTCTACGCCGAGGGCAAGATCAAGAAGGTCGAGGGCGTCGAGCCGGCGCCCGTCGCGCTGGTCCGCAACCCCGACGTGCTGGCCGAGCTCTCCGCCCACCGCACCCGTTCGGGCCAACTCGTCGTGGGCTTCGCGGCGGAGACCGACGACGTGCTCGCCAACGGCCGTGCCAAGCTCGCCCGCAAGGGCTGCGACCTGCTGGTCGTCAACGAGGTCGGCGACGGCAAGGCCTTCGGCCAGGACGTCAACGAGGCCGTGGTGCTGGGCGCCGACGGCAGCGAGACGCCGGTTCCGGTGGGTCCCAAGGAGGTTCTGGCGGACGTCGTCTGGGACCTCGTCGCGGAACGGCTTGATCCCTCCGTCGGGTGATCTCGAAGGGTGGGCGGGCGGTCTTCAATTGCGGAATCGCGTGACGTTTCCCGATAGCTGACCGTTACACTCCAGGAATCAAGTCTTTCCGGAAGCCCCCGGATCCGTCCGGGGTCTTTCAGTCAGCAGCCGCTGCAACCCCAGGGAGCGCTGTGTCTCGCCGCCTGTTCACCTCGGAGTCCGTGACCGAGGGACACCCCGACAAGATCGCTGACCAGATCAGCGACACCATCCTTGACGCTCTCCTCCGTGAGGACCCGACCTCCCGGGTCGCGGTGGAGACGCTCATCACCACCGGCCAGGTGCACGTGGCCGGCGAGGTGACCACCAAGGCGTACGCCCCGATCGCCCAGCTCGTCCGGGACAAGATCCTGGAGATCGGCTACGACAGCTCCAAGAAGGGCTTCGACGGCGCTTCCTGCGGCGTCTCGGTCTCGATCGGTGCCCAGTCGCCCGACATCGCGCAGGGCGTCGACACCGCGTACGAGGCCCGGGTCGAGGGCGATGAGGACGACCTGGACAAGCAGGGCGCCGGTGACCAGGGCCTGATGTTCGGCTACGCGTCCGACGAGACGCCCGAGCTGATGCCGCTGCCGATCACCCTGGCCCACCGCCTCTCGCGGCGGCTGACCGAGGTCCGCAAGAACGGGACCATCCCGTACCTGCGCCCCGACGGCAAGACCCAGGTCACCATCGAGTACGACGGCGACAAGGCGCTGCGCCTGGACACCGTGGTCGTCTCCACCCAGCACGCCAGCGACATCGACCTGGAGTCGCTGCTCACCCCGGACATCCGCGAGTTCGTCGTGGAGCCGGAGCTGAAGGCGCTGGCCGACCAGGGCATCAAGCTCGTGACCGAGGGCTACCGCCTGCTGGTCAACCCGACCGGCCGCTTCGAGATCGGCGGCCCGATGGGCGACGCCGGCCTCACCGGCCGCAAGATCATCATCGACACCTACGGCGGCATGGCGCGCCACGGCGGCGGCGCCTTCTCCGGCAAGGACCCGTCCAAGGTGGACCGCTCGGCCGCGTACGCGATGCGCTGGGTGGCGAAGAACATCGTCGCCGCCGGCCTCGCCCGCCGCGCCGAGGTGCAGGTCGCGTACGCGATCGGCAAGGCCGAGCCGGTCGGCCTGTTCGTGGAGACCTTCGGCACCGAGACCGTGCCGGTCCTCACCATCCAGAAGGCCGTCAGCGACGTCTTCGACCTGCGTCCGGCCGCGATCATCCGCGACCTGGACCTGCTGCGCCCGATCTACTCGCAGACCGCCGCGTACGGCCACTTCGGCCGCGAGCTGCCGGAGTTCACCTGGGAGCGGACCGACCGCGTGGAGCAGCTGAAGAAGGCCGTCGAGGCCTGATCGCCTTCGCTGAGCGTTTGACGGCAGGTGGCGGCCGCCCGGCCTTCCGGGCGGCCGCCACCTGCTGTTTTGTCGGTGGGACCTGGTACTACTTGGGGCGATGAGCAGCAGCACGCAGGGCAGTGACGAGGGCGGGGCGCCGGAGCAGCTGGCGTTCATCCGGGAGACGGTCCGCCGGGCCAAGCCGCGCACCTGGCGCGGCGCCAAGCGGGCCGAGCACCTGCCGGTCGCCCGGGTGGTCGTCGACAAGGGCGTGCTCACCATCGACAAGTTCTTCGACTACGAGGTGCCCGCGGCGATGGCCGAGGACGCCCGGCCCGGCGTGCGGGTGCGGGTGCGCTTCGGGGCGCGGGTGGTGAAGGGCCAGCGCGAGGGCGGGGAACTGCACGACGGCTTCATCGTCGCCCGGCTGGAGAAGAGCGACTTCCCCGGCCCGCTCGCCCCGCTCGCCCAGGTCCTCTCGCCCGAGCCGGTGCTCACCCCGCACCTGCTGCGGCTCTGCCGCACCGTCGCCGACCGGTACGCGGGCACCCTGGCCGACGTCCTCCAGCTGGCGGTGCCGCCCCGGCACGCCAAGGCGGAGGCCGAGCCCTCGCCGCCGCCCCGCCCCCGTCCGGCCGCGCCCGCGCCCGGCGGCTGGTCCCGCTACCCGGCCGGCCCGGACTTCCTGGACGCACTCGCCGGCGGCGGCTCGCCCCGGGCGGTCTGGACGGCGCTGCCCGGCCCCGGCTGGCCGTACGAGATCGCCCGCGCCGTCGCCGCCACCCTGGCCGGCGGGCGCGGCGCCCTGGTGGTGCTGCCGGACGGCCGCTCGGTGGCCCGGGTCGACCGGGCGCTGACCGAACTGCTCGGCGAGGGCATGCACGCCGTCCTGGCCGCCGACCTCGGCCCGCGCGAGCGCTACCGGCGCTGGCTCCAGGTGAGCCGGGGCTCGGTGCGCGCCGCCGTCGGCACCCGGGCCGCGATGTTCGCGCCGGTGCACGACCTCGGTCTGGTGGTGGTCTGGTCCGACGGCGACTCCAGCCACAGCGACCCGCGCAACCCGCACCCGCACGTACGGGAGGTCGCCCTGCTGCGGGCCGCCGAGGAGGGCGCGGCCGTCCTGCTCGGCGGGCACGCCGTCACCGTGGAGGGCGCGCAATTGGTGCGCACCGGCTGGGCCCGGCCGCTGGCCGCCGACCGGGAGACCGTCCGGCGCACCGCGCCCAGGGTGCGCACCGTCACCGACCAGGACCAGCACCGGGACGCCGCGGCGCAGGCCGCCCGGCTGCCCTCGGTCGCCTGGGAGGCGGCGCGCGAGGGCCTGGCGGCCGGCGGGCCGGTGCTCATCCAGGTGCCCCGGCGCGGCTATGTTCCCCGGCTGGCCTGCGGGCGCTGCCGCACGCCCGCCCGCTGCCGGCGCTGCGAGGGCCCGCTGGAGGCGGCCGGGGCGGACGCGCCGCTGTGCTGCCAGTGGTGCGGCGAGGAGGAGCGGGAGTGGCACTGCCCGGAGTGCGGCTCGTTCCGGCTGCGGGCGCAGGTGGTGGGCGCCCGGCGGACGGCCGAGGAGCTGGGCAAGGCGTTCCCGCGCGTCCCGGTGCGGACCTCGGGGCGGGACGCGGTGCTGGTCACCGTCCCGGACGAGCCGGCGCTGGTGATCTCCACGCCCGGCGCCGAGCCGGTGGTCGAGGGCGGCGGCGGGTACGCGGCGGCGCTGCTGCTGGACGGCTGGGCGCTGCTGAGCCGGCCCGACCTGCGGGCCGGGGAGGAGACGCTGCGGCTCTGGCTGGCCGCCGCCGCGCTGGTGCGGCCGTCGGAGGAGGGCGGGACGGTGGTGGTGGTCGCCGAGCCGACGGCGCGGCCGGTGCAGGCGCTGGTGCGCTGGGACCCGCTCGGGCACGCCGGGCTGGAGCTGGAGGAGCGTTCCCAGCTGCACTTCCCGCCGGTCGCCCGGATGGCCTCGGTGAGCGGCAGCCCGGCGGCGGTGGCGGACCTGCTGAACCTGGTGCGGCTGCCGGAGGAGGCGGACGTGCTCGGGCCGGTGCCGGTGGCGGCGCTGCGGGGGGAGGAGCAGGAGCGCGCGCTCCTGCGGGTACCGCCCGGGCAGGGCGCGGCGCTGGCGGCGGCGCTGAAGGCGGCGCAGATCGCGCGGATCGCGCTGCGGACGCCGGAGACGGTGAAGGTGCGGATCGATCCGACGGACATCGGGTGAGGTTCGTCGGGGAGGTTCGTCGGGGGTGCCTGAGGTTCGTCGGGTGAGGGGCCGCGGCGGGTCCGGTGCCGCGGCCCTCAGCCGGTGTGCGGGGGTGCGTCAGCCGCGCAGCGGGATGCCGGGGCGGTCCAGCGTGGGGCGGTCGAGTGGGGGACGGTCGAGTGGGGGACGGTCCAGCGCGGGGCGGTCGAGGCTGCTGCGGTCGAGGCCGCCCTGGCGGGCCGCCGGGACCGTGGTGGCCAGTCCGGTCGGGGCGGGGGAGCGGTCGCGCTCCGGGGCGTGGGCGGCCGGGGCGTGCGCGACCGCCGGGGTGTGGGCGACCGCCGGGGTGTGGGCGGCCAGCTCCTCGGAGCGGTCCGGACGGCTCGGGCTCGGCAGCGCGCCGCCCGCCGCCAGCAGCTCGCTGGTCGGCCGGCGCATCCCGTACCGGCGGTGCACCGCCTGCTTGGTGACCCCGAGGGCCGAGCCCACCGAGTCCCAGGAGAAGCCCAGCGCGCGGTCGAACTCGACCGCCGCCGCCACCAGCGTCTCCACGCTCTCCCGCAACTCCTGCGCCAGGCGCACCGTCGGCGCCGGGGCCCGCCCGTACACCACGAAGCCCGCCGAGGTGCTGGGGCGGCGCGGCCGGTAGACGTTGCCCAACTGGGCGGTGAGCGTCCGCAGGGCGTCGACCTGTCGCCTCACCCGCTCGATGTCCCGCACCAGCAGGTGCAGGCTCGCCCGCGCCCGGGCGTCGTGGTTGATCTGCTCGGCCATGGCCTACGTGCCACCTTCCGTACGGTTCGGCTCGGCCGGAGCGCCCTTCCCGCGCGCTCCGGCCACGGTCAATCACGGTCAATCCCACTTGACCAACGCCGGACCGCCCGCCGGGGTCACGCAGGCGGGGTGAGCGGGATGTGCCGGGACCCGGTTCGGGCGGATTGCATAGACTGGCCGACGGCCGCGTGCACGCCGCTCGGCCCACCATGCGCCAGCAGCCAGACCCCCGCACCCGGACCCGACGGACAGGAGCCCGCATCCGTGGCGATCCAGCCGATCCGCATCTTCGGAGACCCCGTACTGCGCGCCACCGCCCGGCCCGTCACCACCTTCGACAAGGAGCTCCGCACCCTCGTCAAGGACCTCACCGACACCATGCTGGACGCCCCCGGAGCCGGCCTGGCCGCGCCCCAACTCGGCATCTCCCTGCGGGTGTTCACCTACCACGTGGACGGCGTCACCGGGCACCTGATCAACCCCGACCTGTCGCTCAGCGAGGAGGAGCAGGAGGGCCCCGAGGGCTGCCTCTCGCTGCCCGGCCTGCGCTACGACACCCGGCGCGCGCACGGCGTCGTCGCCCGGGGCTTCAACATGTACGGCGACCCGGTCACCGTCGAGGGCACCCGACTGCTCGCCCGCTGCATCCAGCACGAGACCGACCACCTCGACGGCATCATCTTCATCGACCGCCTCGACACCGAGCAGCGGAAGGCCGCGCTCAAGGCGATCCGCGAGGCGGACTGGGGCTCGGGCCCCGCGCCGGTGGTCAAGGTCTCCCCGCACAGCACCTTCGGCGCGGCGCGCTGACGCCCACCGCTTCGAACCACGTCAACTCCGCATTGCAGAAAGGCACTTGATGCGCCTCGTGTTCGCCGGCACCCCCGAGGTCGCCGTTCCCGCCCTGGACGCCCTGCTCGCCTCCGACCGGCACGAGGTCGTCGCGGTGGTCACCCGCCCCGACGCCCCCGCTGGCCGCGGCCGCAAGCTCGTCGCCAGCCCCGTCGCCCAGCGCGCCGAGGAGGCCGGGATCGAGGTCCTCAAGCCGGCGAAGCCCAGCGACCCCGACTTCGTCGCCCGGCTCACCGAGCTCGCCCCCGACTGCTGCCCGGTGGTCGCCTACGGTGCCCTGCTGCGCCCCGGCACCCTGGAGATTCCCGAGCACGGCTGGGTCAACCTGCACTTCTCGCTGCTCCCCGCCTGGCGCGGCGCCGCCCCCGTCCAGCACGCGGTGCTGGCCGGCGACGAGGTCACCGGCGCGTCCACCTTCCTGATCGAGCAGGGCCTCGACTCCGGCCCGGTCTACGGCGTGATCACCGAGGAGGTCCGCCCCGCCGACACCAGCGGCGAGCTGCTGGAGCGGCTCTCGCACTCCGGCGCCCGGCTGCTCGCCGCCACCATGGACGGCATCGCCGACGGCAGCCTGCACGCCGTCCCCCAGCCGGCCGAGGGCGTCACCCTCGCCCCCAAGATCACCGTCGAGGACGCCCGGATCGACTGGAGCGCGCCCGCGCTGCGGGTCGACCGGGTGGTGCGCGGCTGCGCCCCCGCCCCCGGCGCGTGGACGGAGTTCCGCGGCGAGCGGCTCAAGGTCACCGGCCCGGTGCGGCTGCTGCCGGCCTCCACGGACCTCGCCCCGGGCGAGCTGGCCGTCGGCAAGAACAGCGTGCGGGTCGGCACCGGCAGCCACGAGGTCGAACTGGGCGAGGTGCGGCCGCAGGGAAAGAAGGCCATGCGGGCGGCGGACTGGGCGCGCGGCGCGCGCATCGAGTCCGGCGAGCGGCTGGGGGAGAGCGGCTGAGCCCGGTCGTCCGCGTTACTGTTTCGAGAGATCCAGAAATAGCCCCCGCAGCACTTTGAGGCACATCCCATGAGCACGCCCGGCAGTACCCACCGCACCTCCGGCGCCTCCGGCGCGTCCGGAACCCCCGGCGCGTCCGGCGGAAAGCGCGCCCCGCGCCCGCACCGGCGCCCGAAGAAGGACCCGGCGCGAATCGTCGCGTTCCGCGCCCTGCGGGCCGTCGACGAGCGCGACGCGTACGCCAACCTGATCCTCCCGTCGCTGCTCCGCGAGGCCGAGCAGAAGGGCATGGACCGGCGCGACGCCGCCCTCGCCACCGAGCTGGTCTACGGCACCCTGCGGCTCCAGGGCACCTACGACGCGGTCATCGCCGCCTGCATCGACCGCCCGCTCAGCAAGGTCGACCCGCCGGTCCTCGACGTGCTCTCGCTCGGCGCCCACCAGCTGCTCACCACCCGCATCCCCAGCCACGCGGCCGTCTCGGCCACCGTCGAGCTGGCCCGGGTGGTGCTCGGCGACGGCAAGGCCAAGTTCGTCAACGCCGTGCTGCGCCGGATCAGCGCCCACGACCTGGACGCCTGGATCGAGCGGGTCGCCCCGCCGTACGACCAGGACGCCGAGGACCACCTCGCCGTCGTGCACTCCCACCCGCGCTGGGTGGTCGCCGCCCTGTGGGACTCGCTCGGCCGCTGGCAGCCGGACGCCGCCGGGCGCACCGCCGTCGAGGAACTGCTGCGCGCCGACAACGAGCGCCCCGAGGTCACCCTGATCGCCCGCCCCGGCCGGGCCACCGTCGGCGAGCTGGCCGACGCGCTGCCCGAGGCCGAGCCGGGCCGCTGGTCCCCGTTCGCCCTGCGGCTCGCCGAGGGCGGCGACCCGGGCGCGGTCGCGGCGGTGCAGGAGAACCGGGCCGGCGTCCAGGACGAGGGCAGCCAGCTGGTCGCCCTCGCCCTCGCCGCCGCGCCGCTGGACGGCCCCGACCGGCTCTGGCTGGACGGCTGCGCCGGCCCCGGCGGCAAGGCCGCGCTGCTCGCCGCGCTCGCCGCCGAGCGCGGCGCGGCGCTGGTCGCCAGCGAGAAGCAGCCGCACCGGGCCCGGCTGGTCGCCCGGGCACTGGACGGCAACCCCGGCCCGTACACGGTGATCGCCGCCGACGGCACCCGCCCCGCCTGGCGCTCGGGCGGCTTCGACCGCGTCCTCGTCGACGTCCCGTGCTCCGGCCTCGGCGCCCTGCGCCGCCGCCCGGAGGCCCGCTGGCGCCGCCGCCCGCAGGACGTCGCCGCCTTCGGCCCGCTCCAGCGCGACCTGCTGCGCTCGGCCATCGAGGCCACCCGCATCGGCGGCGTGGTCGGCTACGCCACCTGCTCCCCGCACCTCGCGGAGACCCGCGCGGTGGTCGACGACGTCCTGCGCGCCGAGGGCACCCGGGTCGAGTGGATCGACGCCCGCCCCCTGCTCCCCGGCGTCCCCGCCCTCGGCGACGGCCCTGACATCCAGCTGTGGCCGCATCTGCACGGCACGGACGCGATGTACCTGGCGCTCCTGCGCCGCACGGCGTAGCGGGGTCGGGCGGCCGGGCGGTGCCTTTGGGCCCGTCCGGGGTTCGGGTCCTTGGTGCCGGTCCGGTTGTCCGGCTGAGAAAGTGTTGGGGTAATTGATCAACCGCGTGCCGTGACGTGCTGGTGGTGATCTTCGCTTGGGGTGGCGTCGGCGAAGATCACCGCGATGTGTGTCGGTGCGTGCAAGCCTTCCTGTGACTCGTCGTTGACGGCTGCTCAGTGGGCGGTGATCGAGGCGCTGCTGCCGGTGCGGGATCCGCGGCGGGGTGGGCGGCCGTTGGAGTTCCCGCGTCGGCCGGCTGTGGACACCGTGCTGTCCGTGCTGGTCACGGGCTGTGCATGGAGGCTGGTGCCGCATTCATCAGGGTGGAGAGGCGATCGGCTGCGACGCGGGCAAGCGGGTGCGGGGCCGTGAGCGGCACCTGCTCGTGGACACCTGCGGGCTCGTCCTGCGGGCGGTGGTGCACTCGGCCTTCGTCGGCGAGGCGGCGGGCTGCTTCGCAACTGCCCACGAAGCTCCTTCCTTGGGCTCGGCCCCACGCCGCAGAAGCCGAGGGTCACGTCGCGGCGGCCACCGGGCCCAGGGCGGCTCGCGCTGAACCTTTTACGCAAATCGTATGAACTACGCATCATCTGTGATAGTTCCATGCAGGTGGGCTGTCATCGGCCCGTGGCGCGTGGCGTCGGCCACCTCCTTGAGGCAGGAATTCATATGACACTGCGTGGGTTCGATCGCCCGCGTCGGGCGAAGCCGGGGACCGCGAGGAGCGGCGGCGCCCGCGCCGGCAGACGGAGTGCGCCCCGGAGTTCACGCTTGCTCTCCGGCCTGCTCGGTACGTTCGGGGCTCTCATCGGGCGGTCCGGCGGCCTGCGCCGCGTGGCCCCGGTGGCGACCGCGGTGCTGATCGTGATCGCAGCTGTCCCGCTGCTCACCCTCGGTGGGGTCGCCCCTTCCGCATCCGCCACCTCACCCGGAACGCCGGGCACCCCACAGGCGCCGACGCTGGTCTACTCGGAGGACTTCCAGAACGCGCCGGTCGCCGGGGCGACCCGGATCGATCAGTACCGGAGTGCCACGGGTATGGCATATACGGCGGATCCGGCCTATTTGAACCCGGCGCTCTGCAACGGGCTCGTGTTCGGAAGCCAGGCCACCGACGCGGCGCTCACGGCGCAGGGTTTCTGCTTCGCTGCGTGGTATCCGTCCGCGCGCACCATCCCGAATGCGCTGGGGCAGTACCGGGGTCTGGCGGCCCCGACCACCAACCTGGCTGTCGCGGAACAAACAGGGGCGGGCAACGCCTACGCCGGTGTCATGCTGCAAGGAACGGGCATCGCGCTCCCCGCCCCAGGGCGTTTCCTGACGTTCTCGCTGGACGTGGGGAACCTCTGCAATGCGGGAGTGCAGGCGCTCGACCGTTTCTACCTCCTTGACGGGGCTTCGGTCGTGGCGCTGAACTCGATCGACTACAACATCTGTGCCGACCCGGGGCGGAAGACGTACAACGTCAACGGAGCCATTGTCTCGGTCGGTACTTTTGTGGGCGATCAGGCGAAACTGGTCGCAGGCTCCACCGTTGGATTCCGACTGGAGAACCGACGGGCTTCGGGTAGTGGGAACGATCAGTCTTTTGACAACTTCCGAATTCTCGACGTGACCCCGCAGCTGGACAAGTCGTTCAGCCCGATATCGGTCACGACGGGCGGGATATCGAAGCTGACGTTCACGGTGACGAACACGAACGAGCTGGCGGCGAAGAACGGTTGGTCGTTCAAGGATTCGCTTCCTGCGGGGTTGACGGTCGCGGCGAGTCCGGCCGTGTCGACGACGTGTCCCGCGGGTGTGGTGACGGCCGCGGCGGGTGCTACGAGTGTGCAGGTGTCCGGGAACCTGGATGCGGGCATGGCCTCATGCACGGCTTCGGTGGATGTGACGTCATCGAGTTCGGGGAGCTTCACGAATGGGCCGGGCAATGTCACGGTGACGGGTCTGAACCTGCCGGGGTCGAGCACCGTGGTGTTCGAGAAGCCCGCCCTGTCGCTGGTGAAGAGCGCGGATGCGCCGGTCGATGTGAACGGTGATGGTCTCGCGGATGCCGGAGACACGATCCAGTACCGGTTCAAGGTGGAGAACACGGGTGATGTGACGGTCAGTGGGATCGTGGTGAACGACCCACTGGCGGGTGCGGTGGCGTGTCAGGCGTCGACGCTTGCGCCGGGTGCCTCGACAACGTGTACGGCGAACAAGGTCTACACGGTGACCGGGGCGGATGCCGCAGCGGGGGCGGTGGAGAACACGGCGACCGCGTCCGGCACTTCGCCCGCGGGGGCGAGCGTGCGGTCGGGCGAGGCGCAGACGCGTACGCCGCTGACGACGCCGGATCCGAAGATCTCGCTGGTGAAGTCGGTTTCCCCGTCCGATGAGGAGTCGTTCACGGCGGGTCAGACGCTCACCTACTCGTTCGTCGTCACCAATACGGGCAACGTCACGTTGAAGGACGTGAAGGTCACCGAGGGCACGTTCACCGGCACCGGCACCCCGCCGGTCGCCACCTGCCCCGCCGCCCAGACCGCCTCCCTGGCCCCGGGCGCGTCGATGACCTGCACGGCCACCTACACGGTGACGCAGGCGGACGTGGACGCCGGCTCGATCAAGAACTCGGCCACCGTCACCGGCAACCCGCCGACCGGTCCGCCGCCGGTCTCGCCGCCGTCCGAGGTGACCGTCCCGGCACCGTCCGACCCGGCGCTGACCGTGGTGAAGTCGGCTTCGACGGGCAGTCTGGTGGTTGGGGAGAAGGTCACGTACAGCTTCCGCGTCACCAACACCGGGAACGTCACGCTGAAGGATGTGAAGGTCACCGAGGGCGCGTTCACCGGTAGCGGCACGCTCGACCCGGTCGTCTGCCCGAGCAGGGCCGCTTCGCTGGCTCCGGGCGAGTCCGTCGTTTGCACCGCCGGTTACACCGTGACGCAGACGGATGTGGACGCGGGTTCGGTGAAGAACAGCGCGACCGGTACCGGTACGCCGCCGCGTGGCGAGCCGCCGGTCTCCCCGCCGACCGAGACGACCATCACGACGACCGACCAGCCGGGCCTGGTGGTGGTCAAGACCGGCCACAGCAGCAAGCCGGACCAACTCGTCCTCGGTGAGCAGGTCCGGTACGACTTCGCGGTCACCAATACCGGCAACGTCACGCTGAAGGACGTGAAGGTCACCGAGGGCGCGTTCACCGGCAGCGGCACCCTGTCGCCGGTCACCTGCCCGGCCACCGAGGCCGCCTCGCTGGCTCCCGGTGCGTCGATGACCTGCACCGCCACCTACACCGTCACCCAGGCGGATGTGGATGCGGGCTCGATCAAGAACACGGCCACCGCCACCGGCACCCCGCCGCGCGGTGAGCCGCCGGTCTCCCCGCCGTCCGAGACCGTCGTCCCGGCGCCGGAGAAGCCCGCCCTGGCGGTGGTGAAGACCTCTTCCACCGGCACGCTCGTCGCCGGTGAGGAGATCACCTACGCGTTCGCCGTCACCAACACCGGCAATGTGACGCTGAAGGACGTCACGATCAAGGAGGGCCAGTTCACCGGCAGCGGCAAGCTGTCGCCGGTCATCTGCCCGAAGGACACGGCCACCTCCCTGACCCCGGGTGCCACGGTGCTCTGCACCGCCACCTACACGGTCACCCAGGCCGACGTGGACGCGGGCTCGGTGAAGAACGCCGCGACCGCGACAGGTACCCCGCCCAAGGGCGTGCCGCCGGTGTCGCCGCCGTCGGAGACGACCATCAACACCCAGGACCAGACCGGCCTGTCCGTGGTCAAGTCCGCCACCAGCGGCACGGACGACAAGCTGGTCGCCGGCGAGAAGATCACCTACAGCTTCGCGGTGCGCAACACCGGCAACGTGACGCTGAAGGACATCAAGATCACCGAGGGCGAGTTCACCGGCCACGGCACGCTCGACCCGATCACCTGCCCGAAGGAGGCCGCCAACCTGGCGCCCGGCACCACCGTCACCTGCACCACCACGTACACGGTCACCCAGGCCGACGTGGACGCGGGTTCGGTGAAGAACACGGCCACCGCGACGGGTACCCCGCCGCGCGGCGAGCCGCCGGTGTCCCCGCCCTCTGAGGTGGAACTGCCGCAGACGCCCAAGCCGGCGCTGACCGTCGTCAAGTCCGCCGAGACCGAGAAGCCCGGCAAGCTCGTCGCCGGTGAGAAGGTCGCCTACAAGTTCGCCGTCACCAACACCGGCAACGTCACCATCAAGGACGTGAAGGTGAATGAGGGCGAGTTCACCGGCACCGGCAAGCTGTCGCCGGTGGTCTGCCCGAAGGACGGGGCCGCTTCCCTGGCTCCGGGTGCGACGGTGCAGTGCACGGCCGGCTACACGGTGACGCAGGCCGACGTCGACGAGGGCACGATCCGCAACACCGCCACGGGTACCGGCACCCCGCCCAAGGGCGAGCCGCCGGTGTCGCCTCCGTCGGAGGTGACCGTCCCGTCCAACGGACAGGGCGCGCTCGGTCTCACCAAGACCGCCGACGTCACCGACGTCAACGGCAACGGCAAGACCGACACCGGCGACCGCATCGACTGGAAGCTCACCGTCGCCAACCAGGGCACCACCACCGTCACCGGCATCAAGGTCAACGACCCCACCGCCGGCGAAGTGACCTGCCCCAGGACCAGCCTCGCCCCAGGCGAGACGATGGTGTGCACCACCAAGCCGCACACCATCACCACCGAGGACGCCCAGCGCGGCAAGGTCGTCAACACCGCCACCGCCACCGGCACCGGAGCCACCTCCCCCGAGGCCACCGCCACGGTCAAGGTCGAACCCGACCCGGTCACGCCCGCCAAGCCCGCGTCCCCGGAGCCCGGACCGACCGGCATCCTCGCCCGCACCGGCACCGCCGTCCTCACCACAGCCGGAATCGCCACCGCACTGCTGGCCATCGGCGGACTCGCCCTCACCCTCAGCAGGCGTCGCCGCAACAACTGAGGTAGACGGACCTGAGAGGGGTGCCCGTGGCAGCCGGCCACGGACACCCCTCCCCAGGGCCGCACCTGCGCCAGAGCAACTGCAAGCAAACCTGCAACCATGAGACGACGATGGTCCGGACCGCTGAGCGGTCCGGACCATCGTTTGCCCTGGTGGGCAGAGGCAGGGGATAAGAGGTTCGGACTCCACCCCGGCGCGGATCCGCTCCGACAGAAGCGGCTCGATCACCGCCGGAGCATCACGGCACGCAGTTGATCAATTACCCAACACTTTCCGAGGCGGCAGGTTGGTGGCGGTGGTGCCGTATCGTCCTCGCCGCCCGTCCCGGGTGGGCGGCGAGGGGTGGGGGTGTCAGTGGGCGGTGAGGGCGGGGCGGGGGAGTGGGCGGGCGGGGAGGGTGCGGGTGGGGTCGGCGTGGGAGGTGACGGCGCCGCGGACCATGTCGCGCAGCCAGCGGTGGCCGGCGTCCTGGTCGTTGCGCGGGTGCCAGGCCATGCTCAGGACCACGTCGGGCAGGTCCAGCGGGAGGGGGAAGGTGGTCAGGCCGAGGGCCTCGGCCGCGGGGTTGCCGAGGCGGGCGGGGGCGAGGCCGACGAGGTCGGTGTCGCGGAGCAGGAAGAGCGCCGCCGGGTAGCTCGGTACGCTGGCGACGACCCGCCGGGAGAGCCCGAGTTGGGCGAGCCGTTGGTCGACCTGGCCGGGGCCGCGGCCGTGCCGGGAGACCGTGAGGTGGTCGGCGGCGGCGAACTCCTCGGCGGTCGGGGGCGTGCCGTCGCCCAGCGGGTGGCCGGTGCGGGCGATGCCGACGAGGCGGGTGGTGGTGAGGGGTTCGGTGCGGGTCTCGGGGTCGAGGTGGTCGGTGACGCCGACCTCCAGGTCGATCAGGCCGTCGCGCATCGCGCTGGTGCCCTCCAGGTCGTCCCCGAGGAAGCGCAGGGTCACGCTCGGGGCCTGGGTGCGGACCGCCGCCAGCAGGGTCGCGCCGATCGTGGTCAGCAGGATGTCGCCGGTCTGGAGGGTGAAGCGCCGGTTGAGCTCGGCGGGTTCGGCGGCGGAGGGCGGTATCAGCAGTGCCTGGCCCCGGCTGACCAGGGAGCGGACCTCGGAGCGCAGTTCCACCGCGCGTGGCGTCGGCACCAGCCCGCGGCCGGCCCGGACCAGGAGCGGATCGCCCAGTACCCGGCGTAGCCGTCCGAGCGTGCGGCTCATCGCCGGGGCCGAGGTGTGCAGCCGTTCGGCGGCACCGGTCACGCTGCCCTCCTCCAGCAGGGCGTCCAGGGCGACGAGCAGGTTGAGATCGAGGTCCGGCATGGGGTTCTCCGCGGTGGTCGGTCGGCTGGGTGGGGGGATGGGGGTGGGGATGACCGGAAATGGAAAGTGTGCTGACCTTGGCTTCGCGGGAGCGCATGGCGACTCGGCATATGGCGTCGATCGCCACAACTCCCCTTGGGAGTAAAGGATCTGACGTGATGATTGACAATGACATGTCGGTGGAGACCTGCCAAGGAGGCCGTATGCCCACCTTCGCGGCGGCCGACGGCGTACGCCGGCCGGGGACTGGTGGTCTGGACCGGAGGGCTCGCGCCGGAGTGCGCCCGCTCCAGGACGGCGCACCTCCCGGTGTCCGGGCGGGAGAGGGGTGGTGACCGTCTCGTACACGGAGCGCCGGCCGGTGCACGCGCCCGGGCGGCAGGTGGCCTGCCTCTGGACGCGGCACAACGCCCGGGAGTCGTACGACCAGCTCGTCGTACCGGACGGCTGCGTGGACCTGGTCTGGTCGGACGCGGGGCTGGAGGTGGTCGGCCCGGACCGCGCGCCCCGCAGCGTTCCGGTGCGCGGCGGGGCGGAGCTGGCCGGGGTGCGGTTCCGGCCCGGTGCGGCGGGGCTGTTGCTGGGCGCCGTGCCGGTGCGGGAGCTCTGCGACCGCCAGGTGCCGCTGGCCGAGCTGGTCGGCGCGCCGGCGGCGGAGCGGCTCGGGGAGCGTTTGGCGGGGGCTCGCGGGTCGCGTGAGGCGGTGGCGGAGCTGGACGCGTTCGCGGCCGCGCTCGTGTCCGGGTGGGAGCCGGACCGGGTGGTCGAACGGGCGGTGGCCGCCCTGGGGCGCGTGCGAGGGGCGCGCGTGCCGGATCTTGCGGCGGAACTGGGGCTCTCGGAGCGGCAGTTGCGCCGCCGACTGGTCGACGCGGTCGGCTACGGGCCGAAGACCCTGCACGCCGTGCTGCGCTTCCAGCGGGCGCTGGCCTGCGCGCGGCCGGGTGGGAGAGGGCTGGCGGAGGTGGCGCTGCGGGCCGGGTACGCCGACCAGGCGCACCTCACCAGGGAGGTGCGCCGGTGGGCGGGGGTGCCGCCGACGGTGCTGTTGGGCCGAAGGGGAGCGGACTGACCGGATGCTAGGCGGACGCCCGGTCGTAGGCGCGGAGTGTGATCAGTGCCTGGAGGGTCACGCCGGGGCGGGCCTCGGACTCGGTGGTCGCCGACCAGAGCGCCCAGTGGATCCGCCAGCCGCCGTCCGGCTGCTGGGTGGCGGCGAGGTGGTCGAGGCTGCGCGTCAGTTCCTGCTCGGTGAACCAGTCGCGGGCCAGGCTGTCGGGTGTGCGGGCGTAGTCGTGCGGCAGGTGGTGCTCGCCCGGGGCGTAGCCCGGGGCGATCCGCGCCTCCTCGGGCCGGTCCGGGTCGAGGAGGACGATCCGCTGCTCGCGGACGAGCCGGCCCAGGCGGGCCGCCGCGTCGCGGGCCCAGACGGTGTCCGGGGCGGCGTCGAGGAAGCGCAGCGCGGCGCCCGCCTCGTACGGGTGGGTCGCGCCGAGGTTCTCGACGGCGGTGCGGCAGAACGCGGTGGCGGCGGTGAGCCACGGGTGCTCGATGCCCTGGCGCAGCAGCGGGGCCACGATCTGCCCGGTGGACAGCAGTTCGCCGACGGGCTTCGCGCCTTCATCGGGCACCGGCAGGAACGGCGGCCGCGGGTAGGGCCGCAGGGTCGGCAGGGCGACGGGGACGCCGCCGTCGGGTGCGGCGACCTCGGCCAGCCAGTCGCAGACCAGCCCGGCGCGGGCCTGGTCCAGGGCCCCGGCCTCCTCCAGGGCGAGCAGCGCGGTCGGGACGGCGATGGGCTGGGAGGCCGGGCCCCGGACGTCGGGTTCGAGGCCGTAGGCGAAGCCCCCGTCGGGGGAGAGGTGGGCGTTCAGGGCGGCGAGGACGCCCTCGGGGTCGGGCTCGGCGCCGAAGAGGTGGGCGAAGCGGCGTTGCTCGATGACGCGCCCGGAGGTCCAGAGGAAGCGGGCGGCGGCGTCGAGCCTGGTGGCCGTGAGGCGTGTGGTGCGGGTCATGACTCGACCGTAGGGGGCGCGGGGGCGGCGGTCTTGAACGATTCGGACGCGGAGGACGCGGCGTCGGACACGGTGTCGGACACGGCGTAGGACGCGGTGCGGGACGTACCGTCGGACGCTGTGCCGGACGCGGCCGCCCGGGCCCAGCAGGACTGCAGCGGGCGGTAGTCGGTCACGGTGACACCGTGCTCGGCGAGCAGTTCGCGGGTGCGCGGGGCGAGGAGGAAGACGTAATCGGAGCGGCGCACCCGCCAGCCGCCGTCGCCCGGACGGGTGGCGGGCGTGGCGAGGCTGGGGTGGACGGCCCACTCGGTCAGGCCCGGGGGGAGTGCGGCGAGCAGGCGGGCGTAGTGGGCGGGCTTGTCGTCGAGCGGGACCGAGAAGCTGTCCAGGAAGGGGTGGTCGACCACCGGCAGCCCGCGGGCGCGCAGGCGTTCCAGCGCGGGGGCGAGCCAGATCCGCACGGCCAGGCCGTACTCGGCGCCGAGCGCGAGCGCGAGGTCGAGGAGGTCGGGGCGGCCGGCGTCGGCCAAGCAGTGGAAGTCGAGGTGGGTCGGGTGCGGTCCCGGTCCGGTGGCGGCCTCGATCTGGGCCCTGAACTCCCTTTCGACCTCGGCTGCTTGAGCCCGTGCGAGCAGCCGGGCGCGGCCCTCGGGGGTGGCGGGGAGGAGCCGGCCCGCGGGGTCGAGCAGTGAGGGGACGGCGGCGGCCGGGGCGACCGGGCCCCAGCGGTGGCCGGGCTCGTCGGTGTCGCAGACCAGGGTGAGGTGGATCCCGAACGGCAGCCCGGGGCGCTCGCGCAGCAGGCGCAGCGCGTGTGCGGAGCCCGGGCAGCCGGTCATGAGGCTGCAGGAGGCGGCGACGCCGTGTTCGATCGCCTCGACGACGGCGAGGTTGACGTCCTCGTTCAGGCCGAAGTCGTCGCAGTTGAGGAGCAGCAGGCGGGTGCCCGGCGGGTGGCCGAGCAGCTCGGTGGCGAGGGTGGTCGGCTGGGTCACCTCCGCAAGTCTGCCGGGGCGGAGCGGGCGGCGCAGCCGGGTTTTCCTCAGCCTTCGCGGGCGGCGCGGCGCTGTCGCTTGCCGAGCGGGGCCTGGGAGAGGTCCTCGGCCTGGGAGCGGAGGTTCTTGTAGCCGTAGCCGCGTTCGTCGAGCCAGTCGCGGGCGGACCGTTCGGCGCGCTCGGTGGCGTCGAGGATGTCCTCCTCGGCCTCGCCGGTGTCCTGGTAGCGGAAGGTGAAGACGGCGCGGGCGCTCAGGTCGTAGCTGAGCCTGCCCTCGGGGGTGAAGGCGGCGAAGAGGATGTCGTGCTCCGCGGCGCGCGACTGCAACTCGGCGTGCTGCTCGGGGGTGAGGCCGTCGAAGACGCCGCGGACGGTGATGCGGAAGGTGCGGGTGGTCATCGGGCGAGCGTATGCGGTGCCCGGCGGGGCGGGCGACGGGTTTTCGGGGGAGCCGGCGGGGCGGCCCGGGGCGTCCTCGTCGAGGTGGGAGCCGTGGTCCGCCCGGACGCAGCTGTAGGGGAGCGGCGGGAAGCCGTTGAACCCCCGGGTGGTGTACGAGGTGGCGTAGGCGCCGCAGGAGAGGATCCACACCGGGTCGCCCGAGGCGGCGTCCTGGGGGACGGGCACGCCGGCGCACTCGTCGTCGTAGGCGTCGTCGCTGTCGCAGGTGGGGCCCGCGACCACGGCGGGCACGGTCGGCGCACCGGGGTGCGTCGGGAACTCCAGCCGGTAGCGCAGTTCGTCCATCTCGTACAGGCCGTTGAACTTGCCGCAGCCCAGGTAGAGCCAGTGGACCCGCTCCCCGTCGAGCTTCTGGCGTTCAGTCAGCCGGGTGACGTGGGAGCGGATCGCGCCGTGGTCGGCGACCAGGTGGCGGCCCGGCTCCAGCAGGAACTCCAGCGGCCCGGCGGAGACCTCGCGCAGGTGCTGCACGCCCTCCCGGATCACCGCGAACATCTTGTCCAGCGGGGGGTGGAGCGGGTTCCCGCGCCGGTCCAGCACACCGAGCGCGGGCAGGCCGCCGCCGAGGTTGACGTGGTCCAGTGCGATGCCGAGCCGGTTGGCCTCCTCGATCAGCGGGGCGGCCGTCTCCAGGGCGTACTGCCAGGCCTCGGAGGTGAGTTGCTGCGATCCGACGTGCACGGACAGGCCGGCCGGGACCAGTCCGGCGGCCCGGGCCGCCGCCAGTATCCGGATCGCGTCCTCGGGCGAGCAGCCGAACTTGCGGCTCAGCCCCCACAGGGCGCCCTCGCCGGTGGTGGCGAGCCGGCAGAACACCCTTGCTCCGGGGGCGTGTTCGGCGATCGCGGCGACGTCGGCCAGGCTGTCGGTGGCGAAGTCGCGCACGCCGAGCCGGTACGCCTCGGCGATCTGGCGGTCGGACTTGATGGTGTTGCCGTAGTGGACCCGCCCGGCCGGCACACCGGTGCGCAGCGCCTGGGCGATCTCCTGCGGACCGGCGGCGTCGAAGCCGGCGCCCCGGGCGGCCAGGCAGGCGAGCACCTCGTCGACCGGGCAGGCCTTCATGGCGAACCGGACGTCGAAGCCCGGCAGTTCGCGCAGCAGGGCGTCGTACTGGGCCTCGATGCCGTCGAGGTCGAAGATGATCCGGTCGTCCTCGGCGGAGGCCAGGGCGGTGCGCAGGCGTCCGTAGTCAGGCATCGGCGGCGTTGGTGTCGGCGTCGGTGCCGGTGCTGGAGGGGTGCCAGGAGTCGGGCTTAGGCATCACGTCACTCCACGGTTCGGGTCGGAGGTCTGGTCGGTCGGTGGCCCTGCGCGGCGGTCGGAGGGGTGGCCGCGGGGCAGGGCGGTGCGGGGCCGGGGCGCGGGGATCAGGGAGGGGTTTCGCGTCCGGCAGATGGGTGCCGCCGCTTGTTTCAGCCGCGCCAACGGAAGGTGGCCCTACGGTGGACTAGACCAACTTTCAGTGTCAACCCTCGCCCCTCCGGCCACCGGCCGCCATCGTCGGTCAGTGGGCGACCGGCCTTGACCTGCAACGGAGTTCGGGTGCGGCGGGTTTGGCGCAACGTCAGATCGAAGGGGGAATCGGGGGGTGCCTGTTCGGGCAGGCGGCTTCCTCAAGGGGCAAGTGGCGCCCGGGGCGGGCGAGATGGCGTGTCCGCGGGATCCGGGCGGGTGTCCGGGTCGGGTGCGAGGCCATCGTGATGTGTCCCTGATGTCAGGTGCCGGTGCGATCGCCACCGGCCCGAGGAGCATGGCCGAGGCCGCTCCCCCTCGGGCCCCCGGGCCCGAGGGGGAGCGGCCTGGGCCGGCTCAGAGCGCGACGGTCCGCAGGTACGAACCGTCGCCGCGGATCCCGGCCAGCAGCAGGGCGTGGCCGCCCGGGGCGACGGCGGCGGCCGAGACGCCGTCCAGGCCGAAGCCGGTGAGCGTCTCGCCCGGGAGGTTGGCGTCGGTGGCGGTGTCGTAGGCGAGTACCGAGGCCTGCGGCGTCCAGCTGTCCTTGAGCAGATAGAGCCGCCCGCCGTCCGGGCTCACCGCCACGTAGTGGAGGTCTACGGGTGAGTTGGCGAAGGTGAAGAGCGGCCGCGCGACGTCGGTTCCGGTGTTCACGGCGTAGCCGGTGCCGGCGGAGGCCTGCGCGCCCAGCGCGTACAGCCGCAGGCCGTCCGGCGAGGCGGCCAGCTCGGTGGCGGCGCCGAGCCGCTCGACGGTGCGCAGCGCGGTCGGCACCGGGGTGGTGGTGTCGAGGTGCTCGACGCCGAGGTCGGTGGCGACGTACGCGGCGGCGCCGCCCGCCTGGAGGGCCAGCCCGTTCACGCCGTGGCCGCGCAGCGGCAGGGCGCCGGTGAACGCGCCCCGGTCGGCGCCGAACACCAGGACCCGGCCGGGGAGCACGCCCTGGCCGTCGGCGGCCGGGCCGTACTGGCCGGCGTAGACCTTCGAGCCGTCCGGGCTCACCGCCAGCCCGGTGAGCGCGCCCGGCGTCCAGCCGGCCGGGCGCGGCTGCTCCGGTGCCGGGGTGCGTGAGAGCACGGTGCCGGTGGTCGTGTCCACCGCCACCAGTCGGTCCGCCACGACCACGTAGAGCCGCCGGCCGTCCTGGCTCACCACGGGCCTCCCGGCGGCGCCGTCCTCGGCCAGCGGCAGCTCGGCGACGACCGCGCCGCTGCGGAGGTCCACGGTCCGCAGCGCGACCGGCGTGCGGGCGCCGGCCCGGTCGGCCGCCACGACGTACGCCTTGGTCCCCTCCGGGCTGACGGCCAGCCCGAGCGCCCGCCAGCCGACGGCGGTGCCGTTGGCCGTGGCGGTGGTGGTGCCGGCTCCCGGTGCCGGGTCGGCGACGGCTGCCCCGGCGCCGGCCCCGGTCAGCAGGAGCGCCGCGGCAGCTGCCAGGGCTCCGCTCCAATGGGCTTTCCACACACGCGAATTCATGAATCCCCACTCTGTGGTCTAGACCTCATGTCGTGGTGCGAGGGCAACGCTAGGGCACCCGGGCGGCCTTGCGGCGTCGGTTTTTGGACCTTGTGCGGACGGGGGAGGCGGGTGCTGTTCCCGGTTCGGCCATAGGTTCGGTCTATGGGGTCATAGATCGACACCGCCTACAGTGGCGAGGTCCGGCCCGGTTGGGTGGGAGTGGGTCACCCTCGCCCGTCCCGCCTGTCCTGTCCGGACGGGTTCCGCCCTGTTCCGCCCCGTTTCGTTCGTCCCCGTTTCGTTCGTCCCCGTTCGGAGGATGGTCCCGCCATGACCCGCCCGATCCGCGTCGCGATCGTCGGCGCCGGCCCCGCCGGCATCTACGCCGCCGACGCCCTGCTGAAGTCCGACGCCGCCCAGCAGCCCGGGGTCTCCATCGACCTCTTCGAGCGGATGCCCGCGCCGTTCGGACTGATCCGGTACGGCGTGGCGCCCGACCACCCGCGGATCAAGGGCATCATCACCGCGCTGCACCAGGTGCTGGACAAGCCGCAGATACGTTTGTTCGGCAACGTCGACTACCCCTCCGACCTCGCGCTGGACGACCTCCACCGGTTCTACGACGCCGTGGTCTTCTCCACCGGCGCGATGGCCGACCGCGCGCTCGACATCCCCGGTGTGGGGCTCGACGGCTCGTACGGCGCCGCCGACTTCGTCTCCTGGTACGACGGCCACCCGGACGTGCCGCGCACCTGGCCGCTGGAGGCCGAGAAGGTCGCCGTGCTCGGCGCGGGCAACGTCGCCCTGGACGTCGCCCGCATCCTCGCCAAGACCGCGGACGAGCTGCTGCCCACCGAGATCCCGCCGAACGTCCACGAGGGCCTGAAGCGCAACCGGGCGCTGGAGGTGCACGTCTTCGGCCGCCGCGGCCCGGCCCAGGCCAAGTTCAGCCCGATGGAGCTGCGCGAGCTCGACCACTCGCCGAACATCGAGGTGATCGTCAACCCCGAGGACATCGAGTACGACGACGGCTCGATCGCCGAGCGGCGTGGCGCCAAGCACGTCGACATGGTCGCCTCGACCATCGAGAACTGGGCCATCCGCGATGTCGGCGACCGCCCGCACCGGCTCTACCTGCACTTCTTCGAGTCCCCGGTGGAGGTGCTGGGCGAGGACGGCCGGGTGGTCGGCCTGCGCACCGAGCGCACCGAGCTCGACGGCACCGGCAACGTGCGCGGCACCGGCCGGTTCACCGACTGGGACGTGCAGTCCGTCTACCGGGCCATCGGGTACTACTCCGACGAACTGCCCAAGCTGCCGTTCGACCCGGTCTCCGGCACCGTCCCCAACGCGGCCGGCCGGGTGCTCGCCGCCGACGGCTCGCACCAGGACGCCGTGTACGTGACCGGCTGGATCAAGCGCGGGCCGGTCGGCCTCATCGGCCACACCAAGGGCGACGCCAACGAGACCGTCGCCTGCCTGCTCGCCGACCACACCGAGGGCCGCCTGCCCGGCGCCGCCGAGCCCGACCCCGAGGCGGTCGTCGGCCACCTGCGCGAGCGCGGGGTTCGGTTCACCACCTGGCAGGGCTGGCACGAGCTGGACGCCCACGAGCGCGCGCTGGGCGCGGCGGAGGGGCGCGAGCGGGTCAAGGTGGTGGAGCGCGAGGAGATGCTCCGGCGCAGCGGGGCCTGAGGGCCAAGCCTTCGGGTCGGGCCTCGGGCCGTCAGGCCTCCGACGGCGGCGGGGCGAGGACGAGCGGCCAGGCGTCCTCGCCGGCCAGCACGTCGTCCAGCGCGAGCCCAGGCCCTGCGGTGAACACGGCGGTCGCGGCGTCGGCCCGGGCGTACAGCTCCGGGTCGACGGCCGCGTCCGCGCGCAGCAGCAGTGCCGCCCCGGGGACGGCGGGCGAGCGTTCCGGGAAGGCCTCCGGGTCGGCGCCGATCTGCCGGAGCGCGAACGGGTACGCCGCCACCGCGACGGTCAGCCGGCCGCCGTCGAGGGCGTGCTCCGCCCAGCCGTCGGTGGGCAGCAGGAAGAACGCGCCGTCCCCCTCGTGGCCGTAGCGGCCCAGCTTCGCGACGGCCCGCTCCCCGGGCGGGCCGTCCGGGTCGACGAGCAGCGCCACCACGGGCGCGTCCGGGTCGTCGGGGTTGATGCCGCTGCGGACGTGGAGCCTGGCCACGGGCGACCTCCGGTCGGGATGGAGCGGTTCGGACGGGCGCCCCACACGCTAGCGGGCGGCTAGGACAGGTGGTCGCGGGGAGGGTGGTTGTCCTCACTGTCTGCTGTCATGAACGTGACGTTAACGCTCCGGCGGCGGGTCCGGCAGGAGAAGCGCGGGCTCCGGATCAGGTGCCGCCCCGGCCCTCCGCTTCCGTCCTGCCGTGAGGTGGCGGGTGAGGGCGAGGGTGGCGAGGAGGGCGAGCAGGGCGCAGACGCCGGGCCAGCCGGCCAGCGCGTGGGCGCGCGACCCGAGCCAGGAGCCGGCGCTGCCGCCGAGGTAGCCGACGGTCATGTACGCGGTGTTGAGCCGGCTGCGGGCGTCGGCGCGCAGGTCGTACACCCGGGTCTTGTTGGCGATCATGCCGGACTGCATCGCGACGTCCAGCAGCAGCGTGCCCGCCACCAGGACGGCCAGGCCCGCCGCGCCGCCACCGCCCGCGGCCGACAGGACGGCGGCCGAGGCCAGGACGCCGAGCATCGAGACCAGGTTCACCGGCTCGGCGCCCCGGCGGTCCACCACCCGTCCGGCGAACGGCGTGCAGACCATCGTCGCCGCGCCGACCAGTGCGACCAGCCCCGCCGCCGAGGCGCCCAGCCCGTATTCGGGGCCGGTCAGCAGCAGCGGCAGGCAGGTCCAGACGGCGGAGAAGCCCGCGAAGACCGTCGCCTGGTAGAAGCCGGAGCGGCGCAGCTCCGGCTCCGTGCGCAGCAGCCGCAGCGGCGCCGCGAGCAGCGCCCGGTACGGGGCCCGGCCGGGCGGGACGGCGGCGGTGACGCCCGGCAGCGCCCGGGTCAGGACGGCGGCGAGCAGCAGCGTCAGCGCCCCGGCCGCCAGGTACGGCGCGCGCCAGCCCAGCCACTCGCCGAGGGTGCCGCCGAACGTCCGGGCCAGCAGCATGCCGCCGGTCGATCCGCTCAGCAGCGTGCCCAGCACCGCCCCGCGCCGGTCGGCGGCCACCAGCCCGGCCGCCATCGGCGAGATCACCTGGGCGGCGACCGTGGTGACGCCGACGGCGAAGCTCGCGACGAGCAGCACCGGCAGCGTCGGCGCGCAGCCCGCCGCGAGCAGTTCGAGCCCGGTCAGCCCGAGCAGGCTGACCAGCAGCGGGCGGTTGGGCAGCCGGTCGCCGAGCGGGACCAGGAGGAATATCCCGGTGGAGTAGCCGATCTGAGTGGCCGTCACCACCGAGGCGGCGGCGCCCTTGGATATGCCCAGGCCTGCGGCGATCAGCGGTGTGATCGCCTGCGCGAAGTAGATGGTGCCCACCCCGACCGCGCAGGTGAGGGAGAGCAGCAGGAGGAGTCGGCGGGTCATGGGGGGAGGTTGGCGCGCCACCGGGCCCGCCCACAAACGATGTAGCGTGGGGCTTCATGGTCGTCACCTTCGAGCTGGGCGTCGAGGACCTCGCGGACACCCGCTTCGCCCTCTCCCCGCTGCACGAGACCGTGCTCAGCCTTCGCGTGCTGCGCGATCCAGGGCTGTCGGCGCTGCACCTGCCGTGGCGGCGGGCGGCGCTCCGAGCGATCGGCGAAC
Source organism: Kitasatospora sp. NPDC008115 (assembly GCF_042957205.1). NCBI lineage: Bacteria > Bacillati > Actinomycetota > Actinomycetes > Kitasatosporales > Streptomycetaceae > Kitasatospora > Kitasatospora sp. NPDC008115. Next base: position 234,776 of record NZ_JBIBHU010000011.1, read on the forward strand.
TCGGCGACCTCGACGCCGGGTTGCTGCTCTCCCTGGTCGCCGCGCGGCGGACCGTGCCGGACTTCCTCACGCCGCGCCCACCGGTCTTCGCGCCCGCCTTCGAGGAGGAGTTGGCCGCCGTCCGCCGGACCGCCGCCGAGGTGGTCCGGCGCGACCTGGCGGACACCCACCTGCCGGACCCGCCGCCCGGGCCGCTGCGCACCGCCCTCGCCGGCGCCGGCGATGCCGAGGTGCGGGCGCTGCGCGACCGGATCTGCGAACTCCTCGGCCGGTACTGGGAGATCGCGCTCCGGTCGGAGTGGCCGAGGATGCGGCTGCTGCTGGAGGCCGACATGACCTACCGCGCCCGCCGGCTGGCCGTCGGCGGCGCCCGGCTGCTCTTCGCGGACATGCACCCGTTCCTGCGCTGGAACCGCGGTGTCCTGCACATCTCGGACATGCTCAGCCACCACCACGTCGCCGCCGCCGGGCGCGGCCTGCTGCTGATCCCGTCCGTGTTCTCCCACAAGCCGGCCCCGCCGCTCGGCGCGGACGGCGCGCCCGTGCTCGCCTATCCCTGCCGGGGCCTGGCGACCCTCTGGTCCCCGCCGCCCGTCGTCGACGCCCCCGCGCTCGCCGTGCTGGCGCCGCTGGTCGGGGCCGCCAAGGCCCGGCTGCTCACCATGCTCGACGAGCCGCTCTCCACCGCCGAACTGGCCCGGCGGCTGCGGGTGACGCCCAGCGCCGTCTCCCAGCACCTGCGGGTGCTGCGCGCCGCCGGCCTGCTCGTCCGGGCCCGCGACGGCCGCCAGGTGCTCTACCGGCGGACCGCGCTCGGCGACCGACTGGCGGGCGGCGGTGGGTGATCGCTCAGGGCAGCACCGGCCGGCGGCGCCCGCCGAGGAGTTCGCGGGCGGCGTCCAGATGGCCGGCGTGGCAGGCGGTGTCGGTGATCACGTGCAGCAGGACGTCGCCCAGGGCGTGCGGATGCGGCTCGCCGAACAGGTCGTGCGGATGCGGCTCGCCGAACAGGTCGTGCGGATGCGGCTCGCCGAACAGGTCGTGCGGCCGCCGGGCGAGGGCGCGGTCGGCCGGGCCGGCGGCGATGACGGCGTCGGCGCGCCCGGCTTCCCGGCGGTAGCGGGCGAGGACTTCGGCGGCGGGCACATCGGCGCTCACACGCCAGGCGTCGTCCTCCTCCGCGAGGTGCCGGATGACCGCCTCGTCCCCGGCGGCCACCGCGCGGAACCAGAACCGTTCGACGTCCAGCGCGAGGTGCTGGACCGGCCCGAGGCAGTGCCGGCCGGAGGGCAGTACGGGGCGCCGCAGGGTCGCGTCGTCCAGACCGTCGAGGATGCCGATGACACGGCGACCAGGCGCTGGGCGTCGAGCGCGCGGAGCAGGGCGGCGGTGTCCGTCATGACGCGGCCGGGCCGGCGGGGGTGGCCGGTGCGGTGAGGGTGGCTGGTGCGGTGAGGGTGGCCGGGTCGGTGTTGGCGCCGCAGAGCACGACGCAGACCCGCTCGCCGTCGGCGGGCCGGTAGCCGAAGCCGTCGTCCTCCCCGGCGAGCAGGGCGGCGAAGGCGGTGGCGGCGCCGTGCTCGACCACGATCCGGCGCTCCTCCCACAGCGCCTGCCGGGCCCGGACGATCGCCGCGTCCGGGACGAGCACGGAACGCACGCCGTCGTGCCGCGCCGCGTCCACGGCCAGTGCGGTGGCACGGCGGGCGCCGAGGGAGTCGGCGGCCACCGAGCCGACCGTGACGTCCACCGGCCCGCCCGCCGCCAGCGCGGCGTGCAGCGCGCGGGAGTGCTCCGGTTCGACCGCCACCACCCGGACGCCGTGCTCCCGGGCGGCCGTGGCCACCCCCGCGAACAGCCCGCCGCCGCCGACCGCGACCAGCACCGTGTCCAGGCCGGGCAGCCGCTCGTGGACCTCCTCCAGCAGGGTGCCCGCGCCCGCCGCGATCAGCGGGTGGTCGTAGGCGTGGCTCGCCAGCGCGCCACCGGCCCCGGCGTACTCCTCGCAGGCGGCCAGCGCCTCGGCGTACTCCGCGCCGACCAACCGCACGTCCGCCCCGTACGAGCGCAGCCGCGCCACCTTCACGCCCGGGGCGTTGGCCGGCAGGAACACCGTCGCCCGCACGCCCTGCTGCCGCGCCGCCCAGGCGCACGCCAGCCCGGCGTTGCCCCCGGAGGCGATGGCCACCCCGGCGTCCGGCAGCGATCCGGCCTCCCGGTGGGCGAGCAGGAAGTTCTGCGCGCCGCGCGCCTTGAACGACCCGGTGTGCTGGAGGTACTCCAGCGCCAGCCACAGCCGGTCGCCGCCCGGCGCGAGCGCCACGGGCCGCACCTGTCCCGCGATGCGTGCCGTGGCCGCCTTGATGTCGTCGTAGCCGAGCCTTCGCTGCTGCTCCATGGTGTGCCGCCTCCCCGTCCGGGTGCCTTCGTACCGTGTGTACCGTACGGAACCGGGGAGACGGCCGGGAGCATCATCCCGGCCGTACGAGAACGAAGAACGGAGGCGCCGCCGTGATCGGTGTGCTGCTGCTGGGCATCCTGGCACTCGTCGTCGGGGGCTGCGTCTGCGTGGTCTGGGCCGACCGCGGCGGCCCCCGCTGGACCCGCGCCGTCGCGGCCGCCACCGTCGGCACCGGCCAGGTCCTGCGCCGCTACCAGAAGTCCCAGCGCCGCGAGGTGGGCGGCGACGCCGGCGGGGACGGGGACTGACCGGCGCGGGTGCCGCCGGTCCTTGTCACCCGCCCAGCGGCACCCGCACCCCCGAGCCGCCCGCCCCGTCCGCCCGATCACCTTGATCGGGGCGTGCCCGTCCGCCCGTCCGCCCGTTGCCGACGCACGCGCCTGCACGTCAGGTGTCGGCGCCTCCGTGTGCTCGGCGCACGCGGCCGTCCCAGCGCCAGTCGCCCGGCTGGTGGCGCGGGTGGCCCGGGAGCGCGCTGCGGCCGGTGCACCAGAGGAGGGTGTCCGCCGGGCCGTGGCCCTGCGGGGCCGCCGGGAAGAGCCGGGCCACCGCCGGCCCGGCGAGGTCATCCGCCGGCGGCCGTTCGAGGTCGAAGGCGCGGGCCAGGTCCCAGCCGTGGACCAGGAGTTCCACGATTCCCATGGCGGCGAAGCCCGGCCCGTCCGAGTGGCCCCGGGGGTGCCAGGCCCGGGCGTCCGGCGGGGTGTCGCGCACGGTGGTGGCGAGCAGGGCGGCGGCGATGCGCACGCCCTCCAGGCAGTGCGGGACGGGGGCGGCCGGGTCCAGCGAGCCGAAGAGGGTGATGTAGCGGTCGGTGGGGCGGGCGGTCAGCAGGCCCGCGTCGCCGAGGACGCCGAGCGCCAGGTGGTCGAGGGTGGCCCGGGCGGTCCACTCGCCCGCCTCGACGACCAGCGCGGGCCAGTCGTGGTCACTTGGCGATCACCTCGATCAGGCGGGCGTAGCCGTCCGTGCCGTGCCCGGCGGCGACGGCCCGGCGGGCCTGGTCGGCGAAGACCTCCGGCAGGGCCGGTTCAGGCCGGCGTCGGCGCCGCCTCCAGCGTGTTCCCCGGTGCGGAGCCGCCCGTCTCGGTCGGCGTGCGCCACTGCTCGACGGTGCGCTGCGCGCGGGCACCGACACGGACCTCGCGGCCCGGTGCGCGGACGGTGATCGTCGTGAATCCGATGGCGCGTCAGGCCGTGGGCCGGGAGGGGCCGGGGGTTGTGGTCTCGCTGTTCCCCGACGAGGCCTCGGCGGCGGCACTCGGCACGGACCCGACGGACCTCTCGGCGTGGGTCCCGGCGTTCCGTGCGGGGCAGCGGCAGGCCGAGGCCGAGCGTGAGCGACCGGCCGCAGTCCTGTAACGACGTTTCACCGGGCGCCAGGAGGGCCGGCGATGCTCAGGGCCGGTCCTCCAGACGCCGGAGGCGCATGCTGACCGTCCGCCAGAGCCACACGCCCGAGAGCGGCAGCGTCGCCAGCCCGACGACGACCGCGTCGCGCATCCGGTCGGCCGTGAAGTCGTCGCAGTTGACCCTTCTGTAGTCCGCCCCGACGTTCTCGTAGAACATCGGCGACCCGCAATGCTCCCTGACGCCGCTCGGATACTCGTGCGTGACCGGCACGAAGGCCAGCCCGACCGCCCACAGCCACGCGCCGAGCGCCGCCAGCCCCAGCGCGTGCACTCCCCAGACCCGCGACCGCCGGGTGCGTCGCCACGCCCGTGCCTCCCGCTCCTCCAGCAGCGCCCCGATCTCCCCGGTCTCCATGTCGTTCCCCCCTCGTTCGTACGATGAACGGCCGAGGAGAGCATCGCAGGCCGCGCTCCCCGGCCGTCGGTGGGGCCGCTCAGAAGTCGAACAACGCGCCCGTGGTGCGCAGCAGGACGCAGTGGTTGCCGTAGGTGTGCTGGAAGGAGAGGTGCCGGCCCCGGTACACGCCGGTGGCGGTGACGGTGTACGGGTCGTAGATCTGGGTGCAGACACCCGGGTCGACGTTCAGTTGGCCGAGGTCGCCGTTGACCGAGTCGACCAGCCGGCAGGCGGTGAACGGGTCCGGGTGGGTCGTGCTGCCGTCCGGGGGGCAGTCGAGGCCGACCACGTGCGGTGTGCCGGAGGTCGGGGTCGGACCGTGTGCCACGGTGAGCCGCAGGACGGCGTCGGCGGCGGGGACCGGGGCCGGCACCGGGGTGATGGCGTTGGCGGTGCCCGCGAGACCGGTGGCGAGCAGGGCGGCCGCGAGGAGGGCGAGGATGGGGGTCGTCTTCACACCCGGCGCAACGACCCGCCGGTGGGCGGGTCACGGCCGGCGGCCGCAGCGGAGTGGGAAGTCGGCGGGTCCGACTTCTCAGGACGGGCCGCCGTCCGCGCGGCGTTCGGCGGCCCGTTCGGCGGCCTGCTCGATCGCCTTCTCGGTCGCCCGTTCAGCGGCCCGGGCGGCGAGGTCGTACGCCGCCTCCAGGAGGTCGTCGAAGCTGTCCGCCCGGGGCTGGACCTGCGGGCCGACGGCCGCGATCGCCGCCATCGCGTCCAGGCCGGCCCGGCCCGGGTCGCGTGCCAGGAACGTCCTGCCGCGCCGGATCCGCAGGATGGCGACGGCGTGCCGTCCCATCAGCGCGGTCTCGGAACGCGGCCCGAAGACCCGCTCCTGCCGGGGGAGCAGCACCTCGGCGAGCTTGAGGGCCTCCTCTGTCCGCCCCGACTCGGCGTAGGCGTTGATCAGATTGGCGGCCGACAGCAGCGTGTCCGGGTGCTCGCGGCCGAGCACCCGCGACCGCCCCCGCAACACGGACTCGCCCAACTCGGCCGCCTCCTCGTTGCGGCCGCTGCGCCGGTAGGCGACGGCGAGGTCGCCCCGCGCGCCCAGCGCCGCAGGGTGGTCGGCGCCCAGCACCTCGTCCAGGCCGGCCGAGCCCCGCTCCACCAGCGGGATCCCCTCCGCGGCGCGCCCCGCGTCGTCGTAGGAGAGTCCGAGGCTGACGCGGACGAGGTGGGTGTCGGGATGGTCCGGCCCCAACGCGCGCTCGCTGCCGGCCAGGACCTCCTCCTGGAGCGCGATCGCCTCGGCCAGCCGCCCGGTCCGCCGGTAGGAGATGGCGAGGTTGGACCGCGTGGTGAGCGAGGAGGGGTGGTCGGCGCCGTGGCCGTGCAGTTCGCCGACGACCCGCTCCTCCAGCGCCACGGCCTCGTCGGTGCGTCCCGCGTGGCTGTAGGAGACGGCGAGGTCGGAGCGGGAGGACACGGTGTCCGGGTGGAGCGGGCCGAGGACCCGCTCCCGGGCGGCCAGTACCCGTTCCTTGAGCGCGATCGCGTCGCCGTCCAGGCCGGCGAGGCTGTAGGACATGGCGAGGTTGGCGAGGACGGTCAGGGTGCCCGGGTCGTCCGCGCCGCGCAGCTGCTCGTACGCCACCGCGACCTGCTTCAGCAGCGAGGCGGCCTCCGGCGACCGGCCCGCCTCCCGGTGGGCGGCGGCGAGGTTGGCACGGGCGGTGAGGGCGCGCGGGTGCTCGGGGCCGAGGTCGCGCGTCAACGCGTCGACCTCCTCGCCCCAGTGCGCGACGGCGGCCCGGTGGAGTGCGGCGTGGAGGAGGCTGATGCCCGCCTTCTCGCGCAGCAGGGTCCCGGGGAAGTGGTGCATGGCGTCGCCGACATGGCCCTGCAGCACGGCGGAGCTGGTGCGGAGGCTGCCGCTCAGCCGGTGGTCGGCGTGCTCGGTCTCCGGCCACAGCTCGTACAGTGCCCAGATCGCCGCGACCTGCGGGACCCGCGGCTCGGGGCTGGTGTCGCGGGCGGCGCGGGCGGTCAGCGCGTGGATGGTGATCTCGCGGTGGGCCGGCGCGGCCCAGGGCTGCACCTCGGGGTCGCCCGCCGGGCGGCTGGCGATCAGGTTGTAGGAGTGCAGGACGGCGAGCACGGTCAGCGCCTCGTCGCGGCTGACCGGCGGTGGGGCGGGGGGTTCGTCGGACGGTTCGGCGGACGGCCCCCGGCGCCGGAACCGGGGGAGCCGGCGCCGCGCCGTACGGCCGTTCGCGGGCGGCTCGGGGGCCGCCCGGGTCTCCTGGCCGGCCGGGGCATCCAGGTCGGCCGGGGTGCGGTGGCGGGCCAGGTAGTCCGTGGCCGCCCTCGTCGTCCACAGCGCGCGCGGGTGACCGGCCGGGTCGAGCAGGGCCGCCAGCCGCACCGCCGCCGCGGCCAGCCCCTTCGGCTCGGTCCGCTGCGCCGCCTCCAGCGAGATCAGCAGCGCGGTGGCGACCGGCCTGCCGTACAGCTCGGTGTCCGCCTCGGGCGGCAGCACGGTGTCCAGCGTGCGGCTGCGCTCGTGGAACAGCTCCAGGTAGTCGGCGCAGGTGCGGTGCTGGTTGACCATGAACGCGGCGGCGTGCGCGAGGGCGAGCGGCAACCGCCCGAGCGCCTCGGCGAGTTCCCCCGCCCGCTCGTCGAGCAGGTACGGGAAGCCGGCCGAGGTGAGGCGGTCCCGCAGGTAGCCGGCCGCCTCCGCCACGCTGTAGACGTCCACCGGGACGAGCGCCCGGCCACCGCCGGAGGCGTGCGCGCCGCGCTGCCGGGTGGTGGCGAGCACCCGGCCGTTGCCCCGCCGCGAACTCCCCGGCCACAGCGGGCCGGTGGTGGTGAAGTCGGTGACGTCGTCGAGCACGACCAGCCAGCCGCGGTCGGTGCTGCGCAGCCAGTTGAGGAAGCGCAGGGCGTTCCGCTCGACCTCGGCCGGCGTGTCGACGGCCCCGGGCACCTGCACCGCGAGGGCCGCCTCCGCGTACGTGGCGAGCACCGCGGCCGGGTCGGCGGCCGGCGCCCACACCACGACGTCCACGCCCCCGTCGGGGAGCAGCGCCCGGTGGGCGTAGTCGGCGGCCAGCTGGCTCTTGCCCACCCCGCCGCCCCCGGCGAGGACCTGGGTGAGCACCACCGTCTCGTGCCCGGTCCGCGCCTCGTCGATCCTCGCCCGGACGGCGGCGCGGGGCTGGAAGGCGCTCGCCAGGACGGGGAGGGCGCCGATCAGGACCGGCCACTGGGGCTCGGGCGGCGGGGCGTCCTGGCGGACGTAGGTGCCGGCCTGGATCACATCGCCGTGCACGGTGGAGTTGGTGACCTTGTTGACGACGACCTGCTGCTCGCCGCCGTCCGGCTCCGCCGGTTCGATCATGGTGTGATCCTCCGTCAATCACTCGACCTCGGACATGATTCCGCCTCCACGGCGGCGGATTCCACCACTTGCGGGACTTTCTGTGCGCGATAGCGGGCCGCCAGGGCCTGGACGGTCGCGGCGATGCGGTCGCGGAGTCCGGGCGGGGACAGCACCTCGATGTCGGTGCCGAGCCGGAGGAACTCGCCGTGCGCGTGGTCGACGGACTCGATGGGGATCCGGGCCTCCGTCCAGCCGTCGCCGTCGGCGGCGTCCGGTGTCACGCCGAGGCGGCGGGCGCCCTCCGCCGTCAGTCGGACCAGGGCCTCGCCGGTGTGCAGCCGGGCCCGGAAGTCGGCGAGGGAGGCGTGCCAGTGGGCGGCCAGGTGAAAGCCGGCGGGGGCGGTGGCACAGGGCTCGTCGAGGAGGCGCAGGCCGAGGACCTGGTCGACCCGGTACGTGCGCAGGCCGGTCGCCCCGCCCGCGACCAGGTACCAGCGGCCGGCCTTGAGCACGAGCCCGTACGGGTCGACCCGCCGCTCGATCTCCTCCGGCGCCCGCCAGCGGCGGTAGCGCAGGACCAGCGCCCGCCGCTCCCAGACGGCGGTGGCGACGTCGGCGAGGTGGGGGTGCGGCGTGCGGCCGGCGTCGCCGTACCAGCCGGGCGCGTCGAGCAGGAAGCGCTCCCGGATCCGCCCGGCGTGCTCGCGCAGTTCGGCGGGGAGGGCGGCGTGCAGTTTGAGCTGCGCGGTGGCGAGCGCCTCCCCGAGGCCGAGCTGCGCGGCGGCGTCGGGGAGCGCGGCGAGGAAGGCGGCCTGTGCCTCGTCGCCGGTGAGCCCGGTCAGCCGGGTCCGGTACCCGTCGACGAGCCGGTACCCGCCCGCGTGCCCGGCGGCCCCGTACAGCGGGATCCCGGCGGCGGCGAGGGCGTCGACGTCCCGGTAGACCGTGCGGACGGAGACCTCCAGTTCGGCGGCGAGCTGCCGGGCGGTCATCCGGCCGCGGTTCTGGAGCAGGAGGAGGAGGGTGACGAGTCGGCTCGCGCGCATGGGAGAAGTATCGGGCTTCGCTGACAGGGGGTGTCAGTGAAGCCCGCTTAGCGTGCGGGGCATGGATGAGATCGTCGAACTCCGTCAGTACACCCTGCACCCGGGGGCGCGCGAGACCCTGATCGAGCTGTTCGAGCGCGAGTTCGTGGGTGGGCAGGAGGCGGTCGGCATCAGGGTCGGCGGGCGCTTCCGGGACCTGGACGACCCGGACCGGTTCGTGTGGCTGCGGGCGTTCCCGGACATGGCGAGCCGTCGGCGTTCGCTGGAGGCCTTCTACGGCGGGCCGGTGTGGCGGCGGTGGCGGGAGGAGGCGAACGCGACGATGGTGGACAGCGACGACGTGCTGCTGCTGAGGGGACCGGGCTTCACGCCCGCTCCGGGTGTGAGCGCGGCACTCGTGACCGTCTGCCACCCGGCGAGCCCGGAGGCCTTCGACGCTTACGCCGAACGCCACTTGGGCGCACACCACGCCCTCCACCGCACCGAGCACGCGGTGAACGACTTCCCGGCCCTGCCGGTGCGGGAGGGCGAGGAGGTCCGGGTGTGGTTCGGCCCGGCCGGGCCGCATCCGTGGCCGGCGGTGCAGCTGAGGCTGGAGCCGGTGGAGCCGGTGGAGCCGGTGGAGCGGTGAGCCGGGGGAGTGGGAAGTCGGCGGATCCGACTTCCCACTCCGGGCTAGGTGTTCTGGCCCGTGAGGTTGGGAACGCGGCTGGTGGGTGGTTTGCCTGCGAGTGCGGTGTGTCCGCGGTGGTGATTGTAGGTGTGGAGCCAGGCG